>JAUSDJ010000030.1 GCA_030650795.1 Actinomycetota bacterium | reverse complement strand
GCGTCGGGAACGATGCGAAGAATGATTCGATACGACGTTTCATACGTCTACCCGTTCGCCGAGCGCCGAACGGAGCCGCTTCGTCGCTCGATGCACGGCGACACGGACGGCGATGGTGCGCTTCCCGACCACATCGGCGATTTCAGAGCTAATGAAAGTTTCGAGTTGGTGAAAGTCCATTCTTTCTTCTGAGATGAGCGGGAATCTGGAAAACTTAGGGACGTATGACCCTAAGTGGAGCAAGGAAACACTGTCCATCGTGTACGAAACAGATGCAACGATGGGGTACGCACCCATCCGGAACCAAACGATGGTACTGCACCGATTGCGGGAGACATGCCACCCGCAAACGCAAGGACAACCGCCTGAGAAGGCGGTTGTCCTTGTTGGTGATGTGGCTCACGACGAAATCCACGTTGCGTCATGTGGCGGAGAAAGTCGGAGTGAGCACGCAGTGCCTGCACGCATGGTTCCGTCCATTGTGGGCCAACCCACCGAAGCCGATGCCGATCACGAACGTCCGCGTGCTCGTGCTCGATGGGACGTCCGTCGTGCACCGACGGTGCGTGCTGCTCATTGCCGGTGATGCCGATCGAGCAATACCCGTCTCGTGGCTTCCGGTCGAACGGGAAGCGTACGAGAGCTGGCACGTCTTCCTGCGCAATCTTTGCCCGGAAGGTATACAGCCCGCCTTGGTCATCTGCGACGGTCAACGAGGCCTCCTGAAGGCCATCCATGCGGTGTGGCCAGCGGCAAAGATTCAGCGCTGCTTGGTTCATGTCATCCGACAGTCTCGTGCATGGCTCACGCAGCATCCCAAGACCAAGGCAGGACGAGATCTCCTCGTTCTTGTGCAAAAACTTTCCATGATACGTACGAAGCGACAAAAGCGGCGGTGGATCCGTGCATTCAAATATTGGTACCGCACACACGATCGATTCCTGAAAGAACGCACGTATCTTGCCACCGGTCATTGGTGGTACACCCACCGCAAACTTCGTGGAACTCGATCATTGCTCCGCAATGCCATTCCCGACCTCTTTCGCTTCGTGACCGACCCATCCGTTCCCAGAACCTCCAATCATGTGGAGGGTGGCTGCAATGCCCGTATCAAGGAACTCTTTCGCTGTCATCGAGGGTTCAGTCTGAGCAGGAAGATCACGCTCGCTAGCTGGTACCTGGCCCTCCGGCAGGGTCAAAAACCAACTCGTTTCTTTCATTAGCTC
>JAUSDJ010000029.1 GCA_030650795.1 Actinomycetota bacterium | reverse complement strand
GGACGCTGACCGCATCGCAACGTGGCAGGACCCGGTCGAGAAGCGCATGGTGTTCGCGGCCTCGCGTTGGACCCAGGCCGAACTCGCAGAGCAGGTCCCGTGGCTCTTCGAGGACACCGCCAATCGCATGGTGATACGAGGTGAAACTCCCAACCCTCGTTGATCCACCAGACGCCAAAGGGAGAACACACGGGCGGAGATGGTGGCCAGGGACGGGGTCGCACCGTCGTCGGTGCGCGACTGTAGAGATGCGCGCCCCTGTGCGCGAGGCATTGCGCCGTGGGGACATACATTGAGCCAATGAGGGGAGGTCGTTCAACCGCGCTGGCACTCGCGGCGTGCTGCACGCTCCTGATTTTTCCTGTCGGTCCAGCCCTCGCTGAGGATCCGTCGCCGTCGCCTACCGCGACCACGACCGCGAGTCCGAGTCCCTCGTCCACTCCCACGGCTCCCGAACCTGGCGCGACCGCTCCTACGGCGAGCCCGTCCGCGAGCCCGTCCGAGCCCGGTGTCGTCCCGCCGCGTGGCGTGCTGCCCCTGATGGCGGGACACTACGGTCCTCTTGTCGATCTAGCCCAAGAGCGTCTCGAATGGCTCGGATACGAAATCTCCGAGGCGGACCGAAACGGTCGCAAGATCGGCAAGTCGACGACCATCGCGGTGAAGGCCTTCCAGTCGAAGTTCTTGATCCCTGCAACCGGCGTCGTCGACGAGCGCTCGTGGCGGGCGCTGTCGAAGATGGCCTCGCGCGTCGGCGTGCTGCCACTGCAGTGCACCGCAGTCAAGGTCGCCCTCTGCGCGGACAAGACGACGCGCATCATCCGCTACGTCGAAAAGGGCGAGGCCAAGGTCACCGTCGACGCACGGTTCGGGAGGCCCGGCATGGACACCGGCAACGGTGTCTTCTCCGTCAACCGCAAGAGCCGCGATCACGTCTCGAGTCGTTACCACACGTGGATGCCGTTCGCGATGTTCTTCAACGGTGGCGAAGCCGTTCACTACTCGCCCAGCTTCGCCGCCGAGGGATACAACGGCGGATCGCACGGCTGCATCGGCATGCGCGATTTCAAGGTCGCCGCATGGCTTTTCGATCGGGTTCCGCTCGGTGCGCGGGTGTACGTCTACTACTCCTGAAGCTCTACGGGTGCGGACCGACGACGGGGTCGAACCGTCGACGGTCACAGTTCGGCATCAACTCGGCCAGTGCGCCTGCGGAACTGTCGTTATCGCCGGTGTTGCATTAGTTGCCCTGAGTCAAGAAGGAGTTGCGACAACCCCTGAGTTGAGCAGTTCTCCAATGCGGTGCTCGGACAGACCAGCCTCGGCGAGAATGGTCAGCGACTCCTCGCCAACGGCGAACGAGGCGGCTGGGCGTCGCCCTTGGGTTGTCGACCAGTCCGAGTAGGCGCGCACGATCGCGGCTCGCCCGAATTGCTTGTCTTGAACGGTGTAGGTCAAGTTGTTGGCAAGAGCGAATGGGTCAGTGAAAGACGATTCAAATGACAAGGCCCGGACCGCGTCCACGCCAATGCGTGACAGCACCGCCAGGACTTGTGTGCTGCTCTGAGCGCGGAGCAATGACTCGATTTTGCTGGCTTCTGTCACATTCATGGCATCAAGGAGGGCGTGGCGCTTATCGTCCGTATCGGCGTTCACCGCGATCCAGCAGTCCTCGCAGGCGTAGAGCCGGTGGAAGTCGCTGGGGCCGCGATAGTCGGCCTTTCCAACGGCAGGTGCTGCGCTGCCTTGGTAGGAAGTGAATTCGCTGAACTGAATGAAGGTCACGCCTTGCGCCAGTGAGATCCCCACTTCGGCGCCAACGGCGTGGTGCAGCCGTCGGTGCAGGCTTGCCAGCGCTCCGACAGCTCCAAGGATTCCAGTGGCAGTGTCAATGGTTGGCACGCCCGAGTCATATGGATATCCATCGCCGCCTTGCGCAGTGGCCATGCCGCTTCTGGCTTGGAAGATCGGATCAAATCCAGGGGAGTCGGCCCAGGCTTCGGCGAGTCCGTAGGCCGAGACGCCTACGTGTATGAGCTGATTGTTGGCCTGTGCGAGCGCGTCGTCACCCAAGCCGATTCGTTCCATGCGCGCAGGGCGAAGGTTCTCTACAAGGATGTCCTTGTCGCGCAGTAGTTCAAGCATCGTCTGGGCGCCCTCAGGGCTTGGCACATTCAGTGCCAAGCCACGTTTGTACCGGTTCACCGAGAGAAACTGAATGGGGAACGCACGGTAGGTATCACCCGAGAGTGGCTCTATTCGAATGACGTCAGCGCCGTATTCGGACAGGACGGACGAGACAAAGGGACCGGCGATGAACGACGCCGCGTCAATGACTTTGATCCCAGCAAGGGGCATCAGGTATTCACCGGTCGGTGCTGGGCGGGGTGATCGGCTTCGTTCCCAGACCTGCTCGTGGCTTTGGGCCTGAGCACCTGCGGCGGGAAGCCGTCCGGGGAGCGGTGAGACTCCATCGATGATGATGGGAGTCGATGGCATACGCACGGCCCCCACGTGCTCGTCGTCCTCGATCACAAAGCCGCCATTCGCAGCGACGATGTCGCTTTCAGTCCACTCCTCGCGGCTGGTCACTGGAGCCGCGGCCAGTCCGTGCTCAGACAGCAGATTGATCCAGTGGGTGCTCGGTTGCGCAGCGAAGTGTTCCTCCAGG
Organism: Actinomycetota bacterium; assembly: GCA_030650795.1. NCBI lineage: Bacteria > Bacillati > Actinomycetota > Actinomycetota bacterium. Next base: position 14,799 of record JAUSDJ010000029.1, on the reverse strand, counting down.
GCGGCGTTGACTTTCGCCAGAGCTTCGGCGCTGGACATCATCTTGTAAAAGTCGCCTTCAACTTCTGGCAGTGCGTAAAGATCCAGCCGGTCGAGGGCATCAAGAGTGCGCAGCACCAGGTCTGGCGTGAGCGCTGCGAGATAGAACCATTGCTTGTCGCTGCCTTGATATGAGCGAAAGTTCGGTGCCCGTCCACCGCCGGACCGCCGGATGGTCGGCTGATCGAGGGTATTGAAGGTCATGGCGGTCAGCACTGCTGACGCAGCATGTAGCCCGCTGACTGTTGCGCTGTAGCCGTAGCCCGTGCGCTCCAATCCATGCAGGCCGGCTAGCGCGGCTGCTGCCGCAAGACCGCCGTGCACTTGTGTCGTGTTTGCCACCACCGGAGCTATTGGGCCGTTGGGGGCTCCTGCGTATTGGCCCGCTACCCCTCCTGCTGCTGCAACAAGGAGCGGGTCTTCAGCAAGTTCGGCCCATTCGCCTTCAGGGCCATAGGGAGGAACCCAGACGTGGACGAAGCGGTTGTCTTTCGGGTTGAGCTGATCGGCGGTGAGCCCGAGCGATGCCAGCCGTGACGGCGACGCATCGACGATGAGGATGTCCGCCTCGTGCACGTGGGCCGCTGGGTAGCCGTGCTGGGCGTGCAGCACCCGCTTGCCCCGGTCCCAGCTGACGTTCCCGGGCTCGGCAGCCGTAATGCCCGGTGCATCGTCCAGGACCACCCGCACGACGTCCGCGCCCAGATCGGCCAGCAGCTGGCCGGCGATGCGGGCCGGCCGTGAGTAGCTGACTTCGAGCACCCGCACGCCAGCCAGGGGCGGCTCGGCGTCGGCAGACGCAGGCGGGGCGCTAGCCACGGTCGCCCTCCACACCCTCAGGCCGACCACTGGTGTTCATTCGGTGCAACTAACAGCACGGCACGGCAAAGTGCAAGGCCATCGCCGGGATCGGGTCGTGGCTCGCCTGCTGCGCGACGTGGCCGAGGAGCGTGATCTCGGCGATGTGACGGCACTGGCCGATCCCATGGCCATGTAGCTCATGGCCGACGGGATGAGCAGGGACACCGACAAGAAGTGCGACGCTGAGACAGGCGGTCCGATGGGATGCCAAACTGCGTGGTCACTGCTGGTCCGGGACGCCGAGGCGTCCATCACCAGCATCCAGCAGCATCGCCGAGCAGCATCACTATCCACCGGGAGCCCTCGGTGGCCGTCAAGGCAGGGAGCGCACCATGCAGACCGGGATCTTGCACGACATCCGGATCGTCGACCTCTCGGACGGCATCGCCGGCCCGACGGCCACCATGGTGCTCGCCGAGGCAGGCGCTGACGTCGTGCTCGTGGAGCCGCCAGGCGGGGTGACCACCCGCTCCCTGCCGGGCTTCAAGACCTGGAACCGCAGCAAGCAGTCCGTCGTGCTGGACGTGCACGAGGCCGTTGGCCGCGAGCGCCTCGACTCGTTGCTGGCCGGCGCGGACGTGCTGGTCCACTCGCTCTCGCCGACCAAGGCACGCGAGCTCGGGCTCGACGATGCCTCGCTGGCCGCCGCCCATCCGCACCTCATCGCCTGCTCGGTGCTCGCGTGGCCGGCGAACCATCCCGATGCGGAGCTGCCGGTCGACGACCTACTCGCGCTCGCGCGCATGGGCGTGCTCGACGAGCAGCAGGGCCTGCGCGAGGGCCCCATTTACGTGCGCTTCCCACTGGGCAGCTGGGGCGCGGTCTGGCTCGCCGCCATGGGGATCGTGGCCCGGCTCATCGTCCGTGGCCGCACCGGCTCCGCCGGCCCGGTGCACACGAGCCTGGTCCAGGGCGCCCTGATCCCGATGATGATGCACTGGTCGCGGGCGGAGACGCCGTCCGACGCCCTGCGGATCGGCATGCCCAAGGGGAACATGCAGGCCTCGCTCTTCGAGTGCTCCGACGGGCGCTGGGTCCACGCGATGCAGCCGCCCCCGTGGGGCACCCCGCTCATGGACGAGATGCTGGCCGAGCTGGGACCGGAAGCAGTCGAGGAAGGCGCGGCCATCGCCGCGACCGGCGGCTGGGGTGACATGACCCTGGTACGCAAGGCGTTCCTGCGCCGTCCGGCGCAGGCCTGGCTCGACAACGCCTGGGCCAACGACCGACCGGCGCAGGGCGCGTTCGAGGTGGGCGCGATCCTCGGCGACGAGCAGGCGCGCATCAACCGCTACGTCATCGAACTGGATGACCCGGAGGCCGGGCGCATCACGGTGCCCGGGCTGCCGCTGACCGTGGACCCGCCGACTGAGGTGCGCGGGCCGGCGCCCGCGCTCGGCCAGCACCAGGATGTGGCAGGCGCCGACTGGGCGCCGCGGGAGGCCCCTGAGGCCGCGGCCGCGAGCCAGCGCTACCCGCTGGCCGGCTTGAAGGTGCTGGACTTCGGCAACTACCTGGCCGGCCCGCTCGGCCCGATGCTGCTGGCCGACCTCGGCGCCGATGTCATCAAGGTCGAGGCCACCACCGGCGACCCGATGCGCTGGGGCGATTGGCCCTTCGCCGGCTGCCAGCGCGGCAAGCGCACCATCGCGGTCGACCTCAAGTCACCCGACTCGCGCCCCGTGCTCGAGGCGCTCGTGCGCTGGGCCGACGTCGTCCACCACAACCTGCGCATGCCCGCCGCTCGCCGCCTGGGCCTGGACTCCGCGTCGCTGCGGCAGATCAACCCCGATCTCGTCTTCTGCCACACAAGCTCCTACGGCCCGCAGGGGCCGCGCGCCGATTGGCCTGGCTACGACCAGCTGTTCCAGTCGTCCTGCGGCTGGGAGGTTGCCGGCGCCGGCGAGGGCAACCGGCCGATGTGGCACCGCTTCGGCTTCATGGACCACCAGTGCGCGATGTCGTCGGTGGTCTCCACGCTGCTCGCGGTCTACGAGCGCGACCGCACCGGCCGCGCCATCGATGTGGCCGGCTCGCTGCTCGGACCCGGCGTGCTCACCACGAGCGAGACGTACCTGCAGGCCGACGGCACGCTCGCACCGATGGTCCAGCTCGACCGCGACCAGATGGTCACCACGCCCGGTGCCCGCCTGCTCATCTGCTCGGACGCGTGGATCGCGGTGGCCGCGCATCGCGACGACCAGGTCGCGCGCCTGAGCGAGGTGCTCGGCGTGGCCGACGCGGACGCGCTACCGAAGGCCGCCGCCGACCGCGCATCCGGCGAACTGCTCGATGCGCTCGCGGCGGCAGACGTGCCGGCCGAGCTCGTGCGGCTCGGCAACAAGGACTCCTTCTTCGACGACCCAGCCAACCAGGAGATCGGGCTGGTCGTCTCATACCAGCACGGCGCCTGGGGCCGTCTCGAGCAGCCGGGCGCGATGTGGGACTTCGGCGACCTCCACACCAGGTTCGACTACGCGCCGCCGCTGCTCGGCGAGCACACCGTCGAGGTGCTGCGCGAGATCGGCTTCGACCAGGCTGGCGTCGATGGGCTGCTCGCCGCGCAGGTGGTCAAGACCGCCTAGCGACTGGGCGGCATCACGGTGACGTCGAGGCGTTGGGGGCGGTCCTCGTCGGGTGGTGGCCGGGGCTGGGTCGAATGGCCGACCTTCCGATTTTCAGAGCGGCGCATTTACGAAGGTGGTGGCCAGGGACGGGGTCGAACCGTCGACCTTCCGAGTTTCAGTCGGACGCTCGTACCAACTGAGCTACCTGGCCGTGGCTGGTAATCCAGCCCGAAATTCAGAGTTTCCCCCGAACAAGTGGCGACCCCGACCGGGCTCGAACCGGCGACCTCCGCCGTGACAGGGCGGCGCGCTAACCAACTGCGCTACGGGGCCTCTAGCGAAGCCGTATCCCCAACGGGATTCGAACCCGTGCTGCCGCCGTGAAAGGGCGGTGTCCTAGGCCACTAGACGATGGGGACTTTGTCTCCGTCGACCGTAACGCCGCTGGCGACGAGAGAACTATAGGGGATTGCCCGCCTTTGCCTTACGCGAGGTCATTTTGCGTGCGCTGCACGCGAAAGCCGGTCATTTATTGCCAATCCCAGCCCAATATTCGCCGGTGGCACGGTGAGGATGGTACGCAGTTCAAGGGAATCTGCCTCACGCAAAGCCCAGTACAACAGCCGGGCATATTCCTGGAGTGAATCTGGTTCGCTCAACCGAATCAGGCCGATCATGGTCGGGATATCGGCCGTAGCGAGCAGTCCGATGCGAGCTGCCGAATCGGTGTAGTCGCCATCTTCGAGTTCTGCTCTTGTCACGAGGACCACTTGCGCTCGCGGGCTGTAGTGGGATTCGAGCGTGCCACTGGCACGCACAACCGAGTCATGAGTGCATTGCATGCCGGTGGTCTCTTGGACTTGCTCGATCGTGACCGCGCCCGGACGAAGCATGCGGGGATGCTCGGCCGTGCAGTCGATGATCGTTGATTCCAATCCGATGCCGCACTCACCGCCGTCAAGGACGAGGTCTTGTTGGAATAGATATGCGCCAAGCTCGGCGATCACGTGCTCCGCACTGGTCGGACTCACCTGACCGAAGCGATTCGCACTTGGCGCTGCGATTGCGATCGAGGCATCACCTGAGATGCGCACGAGTTCCCCCTGCACTTGCTGCATCAGCGGATGAGCGGAGACTCGAACTGCCACTGAATCCTGCCCACCAGTGAGAAAGTCACCAGCCTTCATCGTTCTCTTGACAACCAGGGTCAGCGGTCCTGGCCAGTGGGCCGCCGCGAGTGAGCGAGCAAAGGCGGGAATCTCGCGTCCCCAGTCATCAAGTGACTCGGCTGTCGGCAGATGAGCAATGAGCGGATGATTCGCTGGTCGGCCCTTTGCTGCATAGATCTTCGCGATTGCGTGCGCTTGGTCAGCGCGTGCTCCCAATCCATAAACAGTTTCCGTTGGCAGTGCGACTAGGTCTCCGACAGCGAGGGCTTGGGCTGCCTCAAGAGGGTCATTCGTGACTCGCATGTACCTATTCAATCTGGCCTGTGTAAGGACTAGGTCAGGACTGGGCGCTTAGGCGCTGGATAGGGAACCGATGGGAACTCGCTGGTGTCTCATTGCCATATGAGTTCGCCCCTAGGAGGAGAGCCAGTGAGCACCCCTATTCCGCCTTACCAGCCCTTGCCGTCCTTCGACGAGGAGTTCCCATTCAATTGGAGTGCTCCTGCACACAAGCCGCGCAATCGCGGAGTCATGATCTTTGCCGGAATGTGTGTGACAGCGCTCGTGGCCGGCGCAGCCGGCGGCGCTGTGGGTTACGTCGCTGCGCGCGACACCCTGCCAACCACGGTCGCCTCAGCGATTGATTCCTCCTCGCCTTCGCTGCCTGCTGCTGGCAGCATCGCTGCGGTTGCGGCTGCAGTCCAACCAGCTGTCGTGCAACTGAATGTCACCGGGGCCGATGGTAAGGGCACTGGCTCTGGCTTCATCATCAGCACGGACGGCTATCTGATCACCAACAACCACGTTGCCGGCATGGCCAGCGAGAACGGCATTGACGTGCTGTTCGCCGATGGCACGCAAGTTAAAGGGCAGCTGGTTGGAGCCAACGCTGGCTATGACCTTGCGGTGGTCAAAGTCGATAAGACGAACCTTCCAACCGTGCCGCTTGGCAGTTCTGCTGGTTTACTGGTTGGCGATTCGGTCATTGCTCTCGGCTCACCTCTGGGCCTTCAAGGCACTGTGACCTCAGGCATCGTCAGCGCGCTGAACCGTCCAGTGACGGCAACTGGTGAGAGCGGCGATTCTTCGTCCTCCATCAACGCCATTCAAACCGACGCTGCGATCAACCCAGGAAATTCCGGTGGCCCTCTGGTGAATGGCAAGGGTGCCGTCATCGGTGTGAACTCAGCAATTGCTTCCATGGGTGCAGCAGAAGGCCAGCAGGCCGGCTCGATCGGACTTGGCTTTGCCATCCCGATCGATACTGCGAAGCGCATCGCTGACGAGATCATCAACACTGGATCGGCCAAGACCCCGGTCATTGGCGTTCAGCTCGATATCAGTTTCACGGGCCCAGGCGCCAAGGTTGCAACCGTGACTGCGGGTGGGGCTGCAGAGTCTGCAGGACTGCAGGCGGGCGACGTCATCTCGAAGGTGAATGGCACCGCGATCGCTGACGGAACACAGTTGATCGTCACGATTCGCTCCTTCGCTCCAGGTGATCGCGTGCAGGTTGTCCTTACGCGCGATGGGGAATCGATCACCCTTCCGGTGAATCTGACGGCTGCGAAGTCGTAGTCCCTTCGGCGTTGAGGCAGGCTGATGCCGTGGACCTCGTCGGCAGTCTGACTCAGCAAGTGCGCGAACGCGCGGCCGCTGGGTTTCGCCGGATCGTTTCGGGGGATCCTTCGGGGGCTCCCGAATGGATTGCCCAACTCGCTGACGGCGATGGAGTCGGGTACTTCGGTCCGGACTCAGCTGCTTGGACAGTGCACGGAGGCTTGCCAACTCTGGTTGGCGGCATCCGTGCACTGCTCATGCAGGCACTTCATCCCGCGGCGCTCGCTGGCGTGATGCAGCATTCGCGTTACGAAGAGGACGCGCTCGGGCGGTTGGCCGGCACGACTCAGTGGCTCACGGTCGTGACATTTGGAGACATGGCGCAAGCCGATCGAGAATGCGCACGCGTGCGCGGTATGCATCGCAAAGTGCATGGCACTTACGAACTCGATGGTGTGCAGCATCCATACGACGCCACAGATCCGGAACTACTCCGTTGGGTGCACCTGGCATTCACCGATTCGTTTCTCACAGCTCATCAGGTCTGGGGTGGGCCTATCCCCGGTGGCGCCGATGCGTATGTGCGTGAATGGGCGAAGTCTGGTGAACTGGTCGGTGTTGAGAATCCGCCTCGCACAGTTGCCGAGTTGAAGTCGCAGTTGGCCGAACGGCAATCACAGTTGCGTGGCGGCCCCCTTGCCCGCGAAACAGCCGCATTCATCAGCCGTCCACCGCTCCCATTTGCCGCTCAAGGCCCCTACGCCGTGCTGCTGCTTGGGGCACTTTCGACGATGTCTGCTCGGCATTTGTCGATGCTGGGTTTGCCTCGGGTACCCCGCCAAGTGGCTCAACCTGCAGTCGGCGCTCTGCTTGGTTGCTTGGGGCTGGTCCTCGGTACAACTTCCCCTTCGCAGAGGGCAGCCACTTCGCGAATTGCTGAGAACTCGGCAAGTCGGGATTGACCTAATCGATCACCCATGGGTGATGATGGTCGGATGTTTCAGGCGAGACCAATGTTGCGTGTGGGGATCCCTGCACTCGTTTCTCTGTGCTGTCTTGCCTTGGTCATCGGACCCGCGCAGGCGGCAGATCCGCCAACTCCAGGTGTGACGCCCTCTTCAACCCAACTGCCTACGCCAACGCCCACCCCGACTGCAATACCGGCTCCATCACCGAGCGCCTCTATTGCGGTGACTCCTTCGGTCTCGCCAAGTGTTGTCCCGCCTTCTGCCGCACCAATTCCGATCCCAATGCCCGCGGCGCTCGGTAGTTGGTGTCGGTCCTTGTTTCCACTGACTGCTCCGGCTTCAGAGCGAGTTGCGGCGCAACAGTTGCTGTCCAACGGCGCGATCAACTTCAGCAAGGGCGGCACGTATCACCTGGACGAACACCCGAATTGGAAACCGCAGGCCACTTCCGACACATCTGGCGATCGACATGTGAACTCGCTGAATTGGGCATTGCCATTGCTATTCCGTGGAGTTCAGGTGCAGAACCAAGCGATGGTTGATCGGTTCCGCCAGCTCATGCTCTATTGGATTGCCGATCATCAAGGCAAACGTGACTACTGGGTCGACGGTTCGATCTACGGCGGATTGCGCACCGAAACCCTGGTGTGCGCGGCACAAACCTTGAACGATCCGACGATCACCGCTGCTGCTCTGCAAGATGCGCGAACCATGGTGAAATCGAACGCCGGCGCGGTACCCGTTGCTATCGGTGTGAACAACACCGATCTCATTCGACAGACCGGCGCAGTCGCTGCATTCTGCTGGACTTCGGATTGGCCTTCGCGAGATCGTGCCTGGAGCAACCTCGTGTCCATTGCCAGCGGAATCGTCCAACCTGATGGCAGCGATGTTGAAGGTTCGCCGAGTTACGCGGTCTATATCGAGAAGTTGCTACTTGCAGTTGAGGCCGCAGCCGCTACGTGCGGAATGCCTTCGGAACCGATTCCCACATTGCGCAACCGCCTCTATGACTTTGTTGGGCAATCGATTCGTCCGGACTTCTTGCAAGAGTCAATCGGCGATGGCATTGCCGCGTCGCTGCGTGGCAGCTTCGGCGCAGCCGATGGTCAAGCCGAGTGGGTGCGCACCGCAGGCAAGTCAGGTACTCCGCCGCCAACGATCTACTCCGCGTACGACGGGGGATACATCTTTGGTCGCGCCGGTTGGCAGCCACAGCCGGGCCAGCCTGATTCCTATTACTCCTTGCGTTTCAGTTCCACCAGGCCAGGCACCGCGCATACGCACGACGATGGCACCGGACTGACCTTCTTTTCCAAAGGCACTGAATGGATCGGTGATCCAGGGCCCTACCGCTACGAAAACAGTGATCCCCTGCGTGCATATCTCAAGACTCGCGCCGCACATTCCGCCTTGACGGTCGGCAAGGTTGCTCGATCCCGTTGGGCGGGCGTCAAGAAATTGACAGCAGTTAGCGACTGGGCAACTGGCGGCAATGACACTTCGTGCGTGCAAGACAACACGTGGAAGACCGTCACGCTCGTGCGATGCACGCAGTTTGTGCGCAGTGTCGACGCAATGATCGTCACCGACTACGTCGATGCGGGCAAAGCAAAGCCGAAGGGCAGATTCACGTGGCAGCGCTGGCAGGTTGCCCCAGGAGTCAGCACTGGCTACGACGGCTCGACCCTGGTGCTAACCAAGGGGGACAAGCATCTTGACGTCGTGAAGTCTGGTACCGATCAATGGGTGATCGACTATGCGAAGCCAGGCGGAAAGATCGGCTGGTCCACTGGCGCTTGGGGCGAAAAGCTGCCTTCGCAGGTCATCAACAGGCAGGTTCCAATTCCCAAGGCGGGTATTCACGAGGCATTGGTGACGGTGTTGGTCCCGCGAAATGATGGCGAGCAGGTGCCGGTGACGATCAGTGCTAACGGCGTAACCATCACTCGCGGTGCTCTCACGATCACCACGCCTGCACCTATGCCCCAACTGGGTGCACCACTACTCTGAGATTGCTCAGCATCGCGTAATTGAGGAGTTCGCATGATTGTTGCCGTCGGCTCAGATCACGCAGGATTCGTGCTCAAGGAGCGATTGCGCACCTGGCTTGAAACCAACAACTACGACGTCATCGATCTTGGCACTTACTCAGAGGCCAGCGTCGACTACCCGCACTACGGGGCTGAAGTCGGCCGGGCAGTCGCTGATGGTGAAGCGGAGTTCGGTGTTGCTGTGTGTGGGAGCGGTCAGGGCATCTGCATGGCGGCGAACAAGATCCCCGGAGTGCGCGGGGGAGTCATTCGAGCTAACGATGACGCCGAAATGACCAGACGCCACAACGACGCCAATGTGGCCTGCTTCGGCGGGCGATTCACTGAGCCAGAAGTTGCCATTGCCGCCCTAGACATCTTCCTGACGACCCCGTTTGATGGCGGTCGCCACGAGCATCGCGTCGAGATGCTGGCAGAACTTGATGACGGCGAGGCCGTCTAAGCCGATCTGGGTCACAACAATCAGTTCATCAGCCAAAGACAGGTAACATGAGCGCTATGTGGATTCTGATCGCCGTAGTCGTAGTCGTTGCCATTCTCGTTATGTGGGCCATTGGGCTCTATAACCGCTTGGTCAAGTCCAATGTTGCAGTTGACGAGGGCTTTGCGCAGATCGAGGTGCAGCTCAAGCGACGCAGCGATCTGATCCCGAATCTGGTCAACACCGTCAAGGGCTATGCCGCTCACGAGAGCGGAACCTTCGAGGCGGTTACCCAAGCCCGCGCAGTTGGCGAGCACGCCACCACGGTCCCTGAGGTTGCGGCTGCTGACGGCATGCTCACCCAGGCTCTTCGTGGACTGCTTGCTGTGGCAGAGGCGTACCCCGATCTGAAGGCTTCGACCAACTTCCTTGCGCTTCAGGAGGAGTTGAGTGCGACAGAGAACAAGATCGCCTTCTCGCGTCAGTACTACAACGACTCTGTGCGCACGCTGAACACTGCGATCGTCTCCATTCCTACAAAGTTCTTTGTGGGCATGGCTGGAGTCAAGGCCCGCGACTTCTACGAGGTGCCTGACGCAGCTGATCGCAACGCCCCAACCGTCACCTTCTAATTACGATGGCGGTCTCGTTTAGAGCCGAGCAGTCTGCAAATCAGCGAAAGACCTGGCTGCTCCTTGCATTGATGTTCGTCTTTGTCATCGCCATTGTCTGGGCGATCTCAAGCCTGTTCGGATTGCAGATTTACTGGATCGTCCCGCTGGCGGTCGGAATTTCGTTGATCGGTGTATGGACCTCCTACTGGAAGTCAGACAGCCTGGTGCTGGCGATGACGAGCGCGAAGATCATCACTCACGACGAAGCGCCACAGCTCTACAACATTGTTGAAGAAGTCTGCGTCGCTGCCGGACTGCCGATGCCTCGAGTTGCGATCGTCGATGATCCTGCTCCCAATGCTTTCGCAACGGGTCGTGACCCGGAGCACGCAGTGATCGCCTTCACCTCCGGCATCTTGAAGGTGATGGATCGCGAACAGTTGCAAGGCGTTGCCGCACATGAGATGGCACACGTGGGCAACCGCGACACACTTGTGATGGCAGTCGCGGCAACCACCGCAGGGTTGCTTGCCATCGTCGCCGATGTGGGCGCGCGTATGGCCTTCTTCGGCGGCGGCCGGAATAGCAACAACAGCAATCCGATCGCTCAAATCATTGCGATCGTAATCCTGATCTTGGCGCCGATCGCGGCCTTGCTGCTGCGCGCATCAATCTCTCGCAAGCGCGAGGCATTGGCCGATGCCACTGCGGTTCAGTTCACGCGAAACCCGACAGGCCTCCGGCGTGCCCTGGAAACCCTGGCTGCTGACGACACAGTGGTGCGTCAGAAGTCGACTGCCGTTGCTCATGTATGGATCGAATCGCCTCTGGATGGCAAGTCGAAGTCCATGTTCGATACCCATCCGCCGATCAGCGAGCGCATTGCGTTGCTGCGTCAGATGGAAGGCGCTGCACCCGCGAGCGAGTGACTATTCGCCGACCTCAGCAATAACGGGCACTTGTCCAGCCATAAGTGCTCCCGCGTAGTCCGGCACGTAGTTGTTCGGATTACGAGGTGGCCGTTCGTAGTTCGTTGCAGATGGCCGAACCGGAAGAGTGATCGGTTCTTTGGTTGCGTGGTAGTACGGAATTGTTGAAAGAAAGTGATGGAGGAAGTTGATGCGCGCTTGTCGCTTGTCATCAGCTTCAATGATGCTCCACGGCGCTTCTGGGATGTCGGTGTGCGCGAGCATCTCGTCCTTCGCGCGGGAGTAGTCCGCCCAGCGCGTGATGGATTGCAGATCCATTGGTGAGAGCTTCCACTGACGCATCGGATCCTTGAGTCGTGACTTGAAGCGTCGCTCTTGTTCAGCATCGCTGACGCTGAACCAGTATTTACGCAGCAGGATGCCGTCTTCAACGAGCAGCCGTTCGAAGATTGGCGCCTGGTGCAGAAATCGCTCGTGCTGGTCAGGCGTGCAAAAGCCCATGACTCGTTCGATGCCAGCTCGGTTGTACCAAGAACGGTCGAACAGCGTGATGTTGCCTGCCGCGGGCAATTCAGCGATATACCGCTGGAAGTACCACTCGGTCTTTTGCCGCTCCGTCGGGTTTGGAAGCGCAGCGACAGTGACGACACGAGGGTTGAGGTACTCGGTCATCCGCTTGATGGCTGAGCCCTTGCCAGCTGCATCGCGGCCTTCAAAGACAACGACAATGCGAGCGCCTTCTTGGCGTAGCCACTCCTGCATCTGCACCAGTTCGGCCTGTAGGCGACTGAGTTCAGCCTCGTAAAGTTTCAGGGGCATGCGCGGAGCGCGCTTGGGCTTCTTTGGTTCAGTCCTCTTGGCCATGCCTTCTCCCAGTTCGCTGCGCAGTTCTCGATCAGCGGCACCCCGTGTGCCACTTCGCGTCGTGCTGCACCGAGTCAGTAACACCGCTTGCTTGTTGCCGAAGTGTTGCACTGCGTTTGAATGCACGGAACGAAAAGAAGGAGAGCCCATGTCTCCCCTAGTGCATTTTGAGATCCAGGTCGCCGATGTGGAGCGAGCAAAGGCCTTGTACACAGCGTGTTTCGACTGGATCTTCGAAGACTTCACGGCGTCCACCGAGGTGGAGTACTGGGGCATCTTCACCGGCCTCGATGCGCAAGCCGCCTAGCGATTCATCCACCGTGGGCGGACCCGAAGCTTTGCCGATAACCTTGCCGCTCGGGTTTGGCTTGCTTGTGATGGTCAAGCTCTGGGTCGCTAGCTCAATGGTTAGAGCTGCGGACTTTTAATCCGTAGGTTCCGGGTTCGAGCCCCGGGCGACCCACCAGCCGATTGTCTTTGCAGCATAAGGGTTTTTGCTGATTCGAGCGAGGTGCTGAAAGGGCTGATTTGGGGCTTTGGCCCTTTCTTGGCCCTTTCTTTTCCACAGGCAGGTCCGGCATGATCCCGGTGATTGCACCGAGACCCGCCGATCTGTGAGGGCGCACAATGGGGTGTGAACCTGAGGAAGCGCATAGTCAACACCTCCGCGGCCGCTGTCGTCTTGCTCGCGTCCATGATCGGCTCGTCCGGGCCTTCAGACGCCGCTCGACCAACGTCCCTGCTGACCGTGACAATGAATTGGGCACCGGAGCTCTTGGAATCGTGGACCCTTCAGTGCGATCCCGTGGGTGGAACTCATCCCAATCGCTTCAGGGCCTGCGCCCTTCTGGACAGCCTCGCTGCACCGTTCGCTGTCAGCCCGACGGGCATGGCGTGCACGATGATCTACTCCGGTCCCGAGCGCGCGCGTGTGGTCGGGCAGTGGCAGGGCGAACCGGTGGCCGCCACCTTCACCCGCGCGGATGGCTGCGCGACTGCACGCTGGCGGACCTACCAGGCGCTACTCACCGATCCGGGAATGCTCACGGTGCGCGGCCGAGTCGACCTGGCCCCCACGTGCCCCGTGCAGCGACCGGGCGAGAACTGCCAGATCGTAGGGGCCTCCGCCATCGTGAGCGCGATTTCCGGGTCAAGGCATCGAACAGTCCGATCGGGTGCGGACGGTTTCACGCTGCGTCTAACGCGTGCTCTCTGGACGTTCACTGCTGACGCCGGCATGAGTTGCCCCTCGGTCATCGCTGATGCTCGCATCGGCCACAAGCCCCGACTCGTCGTCATTTCGTGTGACACAGGGATTCGCATGGCTGGGTGACACTGGAGGTAGACCTCCGTATGCTCGCGTCACTATGGGGCGTCGGAGCAGCACGTGGCCCTGGCACCAGTCCCGGTTTGATGAGTCGCACGCGCTCACGTCGAACGAGTACAAGGCCTTTCGACGAAAGACGGCCCACGATGAAGCACCCTGTATCGCAGGGTCTGTAGCTGTCATCATCGCGCTCTTCGCTGTACTGAACTCAAGGATTGGCACTGACGCCAGCATCGACAAGAACTTCCCGACGTTGATGATGGCTGTGGTGATGACGATCGCCGCTTTGATCTACCGCACGCGCCGGGTGCCAGCCTCGATCGTGCCCTGGACTGCAGCAGCCTTGGCGGTGCTGTTGGTTTGGGCTTTGTTGGTCCAGGAAAACAACAACTTCTCATCCACGGGACTGGCGTACTCGCTTTTCGTGGTGGCGACCTACGCGCCAATCACCCTCGATTTCGTCATCGCCGTCACCGCGGCGATCCCGATGTTTATCGGATGCGTCCTCGTGTCAATGAGTCTGCACTCTCTTGCCACAAGTGATTGGATCTTCACTTCCCTGGCCGCCTTCTTCATCAGCTTGGTGCTGTTGTGGGCGCGCATCCGCGGCGTTGACGACCTCGCCCGCGCTCTGGCTCAGCAGGCAGCACTTGCCACTCGAGATCCGCTCACCAAACTGTTCAACCGGCACGGACTGGAAGACCGAACCGAGCAGCTGCTCGCCCTGGCTGCCCGCCAAGGAACCCCGGTTGCAGCGATGTTCATCGACATTAACCGGCTAAAACTGTTCAACGACACCAACGGGCACGAGGCCGGCGACGCGCTCATCACGGCAATAGCCCAAGCTATCCGCGCCGTCGTACGCGCGGAGGACCTCGCGTGTCGCTGGGGAGGAGATGAGTTCGTGGTCATCGGCCTGGGCACAGCATCCGACCCCGATACCATGCAAAACCGCATCAGTGACCAACTCAACAAACAACACCTAGGCACTGCCATTTGGACAGCACGCGTCACTGTCGGCTGCGCCGCCATCGACCCAAGATTCCAACCTTTTGACGAACTCATCCGCAATGCCGACGCAGACATGTACCGGCGCAAGAGCAAAGTCCTTTGAAGTCAGAACTTTCCGTCATGATCGCGGCCAGAGCGAGGGAGATTGTGAGCAACTGACTTCCCCTGGCCGCTGTCACAGGCCTGGGCGGCTTCACATGTGCACACATGTGGTCGCCCGAGGCCAACGAGTTCGGGAGTACCGAGCTCAGTCTCATCCTGGGTTGGGAGTTTCGCCTCGTATCACCATGCGATTGGCGGTGTCCTCGAAGAGCCACGGGACCTGCTCTGCGAGTTCGGCCTGGGTCCAACGCGAGGCCGCGAACACCATGCGCTTCTCGACCGGGTCCTGCCACGTTGCGATGCGGTCAGCGTCC
>JAUSDJ010000028.1 GCA_030650795.1 Actinomycetota bacterium | reverse complement strand
CCGCAGGGCACGGCTTTGTCTTCCAGCAGGGCGATCCACTGCGCCGTGCTGCGGGTGCGGGTGACGGCTTCCATCGCTGGAATCAGCACAGTGCGGTGTTTCACCCGCAGGGTGTTGGTGGCAAAACGCGGGTCAGCGGCCCAATCGGGGCGCTCCACGGCCTGACAAAACCGGGCAAACTGGCCGTCATTGCCAACCGCCAGCAGCATGGCGCCGTCGGCTGTGGGAAAGTCCTGATACGGTGCCAGGCTGGGGTGGCTGTTGCCCTGGCGCTGGGGCACCGCGCCGGAATTCAGAAACCCCCCGGCCTGATTCGCCAGAATAGCCATGCCGACGTCAAGCAGCGCCATGTCGATGTGCTGTCCTGCGCCGGTGCGGTTGCGCACCTCTAGCGCCGCGAGGATGGCTGACGTAGCGTAAACGCCGGTGAACAGATCGGTCAGTGCCACGCCCACGCGCAGGGGGCCGCCACCGGGCACCGCATCGGGGCGGCCGGTGATGCTCATCATGCCGGTCATGGCCTGGATCATCAAATCGTAGCCGGCGCGCTCGGCATAGGGCCCGTCCTGGCCAAAGCCGGTGACGGAGCAGTAGATCAGGCGCGGGTTGATGGCTTGCAGGCTGGCATAGTCCAGCCCGTAATGCGCCAGCCCGCCGACCTTGAAGTTTTCAACCAGAATGTCGCTGCTCAAAGCCATCTGGCGGATCAGCGCCTGCCCTTCAGACTTCGCCATGTCGATCGTGATGGAGCGTTTGTTGCGGTTGCAGGCGGTGAAATAGCTGGCCTGATCGGTGTCATGCCCCTGCCCATCTTTCAGGAACGGTGGCCCCCAGTGACGCGTATCATCGCCCACACCGGGGCGCTCGACCTTGACCACATCGGCGCCCAGGTCCGCCAGCATCTGGGTACACCAGGGGCCGGCCAGGACGCGGGACAGGTCTAGGACTTTTAGATGCGAGAGCGCGCCTTGGGGCTTTGAAGATTCAGTCATTTCAATTCGAAAACGCCGCAATGCCTGTCTGCGCCCGACCCAGAATCAGCGCATGGATATCGTGCGTGCCTTCATAGGTGTTGACCACCTCAAGATTGACCAGATGCCGCGCCACGCCGAACTCGTCCGAGATGCCGTTGCCGCCCATCATGTCGCGCGCCAGACGGGCGATGTCCAGTGATTTACCGCAGGAGTTGCGTTTGAGCAGGGAGGTGAGTTCAACCGAGGCCGTGCCCTCGTCCTTCATGCGGCCCAGGCGCAGGCAGCCTTGCAGGCCCAGCGCGATCTCGGTTTGCATGTCGGCCAGTTTTTTCTGGATCAACTGGTTGGCAGCCAAAGGGCGGCCAAACTGTTTGCGGTCCATGGTGTACTGGCGGGCGCGGACCCAGCAGTCTTCGGCCGCGCCCAGGGCACCCCAGGCGATGCCGTAGCGGGCAGAATTCAGGCAGGTGAACGGGCCTTTGAGACCCTGCACCTCGGGGAAGGCGTTTTCTTCCGGGCAAAACACGCCGTCCATCACGATTTCGCCGGTGATCGACGCACGCAGGCCCACTTTGCCGTGGATGGTGGGGGCCGACAGGCCTTGCATGCCTTTTTCCAGCACGAAGCCGCGAATCGGGCCGACCTGGCCGCTCGCGCTCACCTCTATGGCCCAGACCACAAACACGTCGGCCATCGGGCTGTAGGAGATCCACATCTTGCTGCCGCTGAGCTTGTAGCCACCGGCCACTTTGTGCGCTCGCGTGGCCATGGAGCCGGGGTCGGAGCCGTGGTCGGGCTCGGTCAGGCCAAAGCAGCCGATCCACTCGCCGGTCGCCAGTTTGGGCAGGTATTTTTGCCGCTGCGCCTCGGTGCCGAACTCAAAAATAGGCACCATGACCAGGGAGCTTTGCACGCTCATCATGGAGCGGTAGCCCGAGTCGACGCGCTCCACTTCGCGGGCAATCACGCCATAGGCCACGTAGTTGAGGCCCGGGCCGCCGTAGGCTTCAGGAATGGTGGGGCCCAGCAGTCCGAGCTCGCCCATTTCGCGGAAAATGGCGGGGTCGGTCGTGCCGTCGCGAAACGCCTGCGTCACACGCGGCTGTAACTTGTCCTGACAGTAGGCAGCCGCAGCGTCGCGAATCATGCGTTCGTCGGCGGTGAGTTGCTGGTCGAGCAAAAAAGGGTCTTGCCAGTTGAATGCAGCGTGGGCCATGAGGGGTCTCCAGATAAAAAGGAAAGAAGTTCAGGTCTGCATCAGCAGCAGATAGCGCATGTTAACGGACGCCAGCCACCACGGCAAACGACGATTATTCATCCAGATATGCGTATTTCTTATATATCGATTTAAGGATAAGCTTTCATATAACTTCTAAAGCATGTCTATTTTGGCAATCAGCCGGTTAATTTACTTGCCTATAAGCTATCATTAATATAGCGTTTTTAGAACCCGACCGATGATAAATTGTGTATATTACGCACACCATGCGCAGAAAAATACCTTCTTTACAAGCCCTGGCCTGCTTTGAGTCCGCTGCCAGGCACGAAAGCTACACCCGCGCCGCGCAAGAGCTGGCGCTGACGCAGGGGGCGGTGTCGCGCCAGATCACGACCCTGGAAGACTATATCGGCGTTGCCCTGTTTCGCCGCACCCGGCATGGCGTGGCGCTGACCGAGCGCGGCACTGAATACGCCCGCCAGGTAGCGCCGCGTCTGCAGGGACTGGAGCAGGACACGCTGGACGTGATGTCCGCCCAGGGCCGCGGCAACACCGTCCATCTGGCGGCTGTGCCCACCTTTGCGACGCGCTGGCTGATACCGCGTCTGTCCGACCTGGCGGTATTGCACCCGGACATCACCGTCCATATCGAAACCCGTACCCGCCCCTTCATGTTTGCCGAGACGCCGTTTGATGCGGCTCTGTACGCGGGCACGCTCGATCAGGTGAGCAACTGGGCGGGCACCCGTTCCATGCGGCTGCTGGCCGAAGAGGTGGTGCCGGTGTGCAGCCCGAAACTGATGGGGACAGAGACCTCGTTGTCACCCGAAGCCATCGCCCAGCGCCCTTTGCTGCAGCAAAGCACCCGCTTTGATGCGTGGCGGCAGTGGTTCGATGCCATGGGCGTAGCGGCACCGCTGGCCCTGTCCGGGCCCCGCTATGAACTGTTCTCCATGACGGCAGCCGCAGCCGCCCATGGTCTCGGACTGGCACTGGTGCCGCGCTTGCTGATTGAAGCCGAACTGGCGCGGGGCGAGCTGGTGGTGGCCTGCGATCAGCCACTGCGGGGCAAGCGGGGTTACTTTCTGGTGACACCAGAACGCGGGGAGGAGCGCCCCGTCATGACCACATTTCTGGCCTGGCTGCAGGAGGCCGCGACACAGGCGGGGTAAGTCCTGGGTCCGGGTAACTGACACCGGTACTACAAAAAACCCCAAAAAACCGCTAAGCTTGTCTCGTGTCTGGCTTTCTGCCTTTATCGCTCCCACTTTCTGATTTTTTCTGATTTTTCTAATTTACCTAACTGACCGCTATGGACATGAAAACATCCCCTCTCTCGCTCTTGAACGACCCCAGCCTGCTCAAAACCGACGCCTTGATCAATGGCGAGTGGGTGGCCGGGACCACCAGATTTGACGTAAATGACCCCTCTACAGGGTTAAACCTGGCCTCAGTCAGCAATTTATCTGCCTCTGATGCTACCAAAGCAATAGCATTTGCACAGGCTGCCCTGCCCGCCTGGCGCAGCAAGACCGGCAAAGAACGCCATGCGATTTTGCTCAAATGGTTTCAGCTCCTGATGGCGAACCAGGAAGACCTGGGCCGCATCATGACCGCCGAGCAGGGCAAACCGTTTGCAGAAGCCAAAGGCGAAGTCGCTTATGGCGCCAGCTTTGTGGAGTGGTTTGCGGAAGAAGCCAAACGCGTCAATGGCGAGGTGTTGCCGCAGTTTGACAACAACCGCCGTCTGTTGGTGATGAAACAACCGATTGGCGTGTGCGCGGCGATCACGCCCTGGAACTTCCCGCTGGCGATGATTACCCGCAAGGTCGCCCCAGCCCTGGCAGCAGGCTGCACCGTGATTGTCAAACCTGCAGAACTCACGCCACTGACGGCGCTGGCCGCCGCCGAACTGGCGGTGCGGGCGGGCATTCCGGCAGGTGTGCTCAATATCCTGACCGCTGACAGTGACCATTCCATTGCGATTGGCAAGGTGTTCTGCGCCAGCCCCATCGTCAGCCACATCAGCTTCACAGGCTCGACCGAGGTGGGCCGCATTTTGATGGCGCAAAGCGCGCCAACGGTGAAAAAACTGGCGCTGGAGCTGGGTGGCAATGCACCGTTTATCGTGTTTGATGACGCCGATGTGGACTCTGCCGTCGAGGGCGCGATGGCCAGCAAGTACCGCAATGCCGGCCAAACCTGCGTTTGCGCCAACCGAATTTATGTGCAGGATGGTGTCTATGACACCTTTGTCAGCAAATTTGCCGCCAAGGTCAAAGCCCTCAAAGTGGGCAACGGCTTTGCCGAGGGCGTGGTGCAAGGGCCGTTGATAGAGCCGGCCGCCATAGACAAGGTTGAGCGCCATGTGGCAGATGCACTGGCAAAAGGCGGCAAGCTGCTGGCGGGTGGCAAACGCCTGACGGGTCAATTCTTTGAACCCACACTGATCGGCGATGCGACACCTGACATGCTGTGCGCCCGCGAAGAAACCTTCGGCCCCTTCGCACCGGTGTTTCGCTTTCACACTGAGCAAGAAGCCATTGACGCCGCCAACAACACCGAATTCGGCCTGGCCAGCTATTTCTACAGCCGTGATGTGGGACGCATTTTTCGCGTGGCCGAGGCGCTGGAGTACGGCATGGTGGGCATCAACGCAGGTGTGATTGCCACCGAGCATGTGCCGTTCGGCGGGGTCAAGCAGTCCGGCCTCGGGCGTGAAGGTTCACGCCATGGCATGGACGAGTATCTGGAGATGAAGTACCTGTGCATGGGCGACATCCTCAAGTAAAACACCCGAAGCTATTTTCCTTGCGGGCATCAAGTTCCCACCCGCAGTGCATGGGCCAGATGTGCCAGACAATCGGCAACGATGGGGCTGCGCAGCTGCTGCGGCCCACGCGCCATCAGCACGATGCGTCGCGTGATGGCCGGTGACCCGAGCGCTCGCACGACCAGCCCGCCGGTCGGCAGACCATGCGTGTACAGGCGCGAGATCACACCCACCGCCAGGCCACTGCGGACCAGGCTGTAAAGCGATTCGCTGTAGAGCAGCCGGTCCGCCCCATCCAGCGCAATGCCGAGCTGGCGCAAGGTTGCCATGGCCAGGTCATAGGTGCTGCCGCGGGCAAACAGAGCCAGGCGCTCCCCCGCAAGCTCGCGCCAGTGCAGCGCCGCCCGCGGCCCGCGCTGGGCCAGGCGGTGCTGGCGCGGCAGTACCGCGACCAGGTCATCTTCTGCCACGGTGAACGTGTCCATACCGGGGGGCAGATCGAAGTCGGCGCCCAGCCCGATGTCGACCTCCCCAGTCTGCACCGCAGCCACCAGGTCGTCGTTCAGCGGGTCGCGGATGCTCAGTCGCACTTCCGGGTGGTGGCGCTGCCAGTCAGCCAGCGGTGATGCCAACAGGTGCATGGCCGAAGGCAGGGCCGCCATCCGCAACTGGCTGGCCTGACCGGCCAGCGCCTGGTGCAAGGCCGCCACGCCATGGGTATAGCTGTTGATGAGCCACGCCACCTCGGGCAGCAAGGCCTGACCCGCTGCGGTCAGGCTGACATGATGGGTGCTGCGTTCGAACAGCACAACATCGAGCTGGTTTTCCATCTCGCGAATGGCCGCCGACAGCGCCGGTTGGGTCAGCGCGAGCTCACTGGCCGCCCGGCTGAAGCTGGCATGGCGTGCCACCGCCTGGAAAGCCCGCAACTGGCGCAGCGTGGGCTGGCGCAACGGCGCACTGTTTTTGGGCGTGATCTTGCTCATAAATTTACCTGATGAATTTATCAAATTAAAGCATAGTCATTATGAGCAAAAATTGAGATGGCGCATGTATAGTGAAGTCACACAGCCAGCATGCGACGCGTGCTGGTGTTCAAGCATTCACTCGAAAGGTCGGCCATGTCTGCATTCATTCGTTCTGGTTTGGGTCTTGCTGTTGCGGCACTGGTATTGGCGGTGCAGCCGGCGGCGGCGCAGGAGCGCACCCTGGTGGTGTCCGCATTTGGGGTGAGCCAGGATCTGATGCGCAAAGACTTGTATGCACCGTTTGAGGCCAGGTGCAAGTGCAAGATCGTGGTGAATGTGGGCAACAGCGCCGACCGGCTGGCCAAGCTGGAGGCGCGCAAGGGCAACCCCGAGGTGGATGTGGCGGTGCTGGCCGACTTCGCAGCCATGGAAGCCGCCCAGAAAGACCTGATTGAACCGATTGATGTGTCCAAGCTCAAGAACTACAGCAAGCTGCATGAGGTGGCCAAGAACCCGATTGGCAACCACATGGGGGTGGGTTACACCTACTTTGCGACCAGCATCATCTACCGCAGCGACAAGGTCAAGATCAATTCGTGGGCCGACCTGACCCAACCCGCACTAAAAGGGCGACTTGCGCTGCCCAACATCACCACCACGCAAGGCCCGACCATGCTGCTGATGATGGACAAGGCCTTTGGCGGCACCACGCCCAACTTCGCCACCGGTATCAACAAGGTGTCGGAGATGAAGGGCGGCGTGGTTACCTTCTATGAGCGTTCGGCACAGCTGGTGCAGTTGTTCCAGCAGGATGAAATTTATGCGGCCGTCGCCGGCCGCTTCAACTGGCCGCTGATCAAGAAGCTCAATCTGCCACTGGCCTGGGCCACGCCCAAAGAAGGCGTGACCGGCGGCATCAACGTGCTGGTGGTGACCAAAGGTTCCAAAAACAAGGACCTGGCCTACGCCTTCATCGACGAATGGCTCTCCACCGAGGCGCAAACCCGGCTCGCCATGGACCTGGTCGACAGCCCGGCCAACAAGGAAGTGAAACTGCCGCGCGAAGTGGCCGATGTGCTCACCTATGGCAACGACACCGTGAAAGCACTCAACCTGATTCCGCCGACACAGGTGTTGTTGCACCGCAAGGCCTGGGTGGATGGCTGGAACGCCAAAGTGGCACGCTAAGCGGATTAAGCGGATCCGGTCAATGTTTGACAATCGCCGTATCGGCATGGCGCTGGCCGTGCCCGCCGTCCTGTTCATCGCGCTGGCTTTTCTGGTGCCGGTGGCCGTTCTGCTGTCGGGCAGCGTGGCCACGGCCGACGGCTGGGGGCTGGGTCGCTTCACCGAATTTTTTGCCGATTCGCTGTACCGCGAAGTGGTGTGGCGCACCATCCGTCTGGGCGCACTGGTCACACTGACCTGCGCAGCGCTGGGTTATGTGGCGGCGCTGGCCATCGTGCAGGCCGGACCGACCTGGAAGGGCCGTTTTGTCGGATTGATCGTGCTGCCACTGATGATCTCGCCGGTGGCACGGACCTACGCCTGGATCGTGATTCTCGGGCGCACCGGCATGGCCAATCAACTGATCACCGGGCTGGGCCTCTCGGCCGAGCCGCTGCGTCTGCTGTTCACCGAGACCGCCGTGTTCATCGGCCTGGTGCAATTGTTTTTGCCGCTGATGGTCTTGTCGCTGGTCAGTGCGCTGGAGAACCTGCCGGCCGATGTGGTGCCGGCGGCGCGGGTGCTGGGCGCCGGCTGGATGCCCGTGTTTTTCAGGGTCATTTTGCCGCTGACCAGGGAGGGCCTGGTGACCGGCGGCACGCTGGTGTTCACCGGGGCCATTACGGCCTACATCACGCCCGCCGTGCTGGGCGGCTCCAAGGTGCTGATGCTGGAAACCCTGTTGTACCAGCGCGTGTCCGTGTCCAACGATTTTGTCTCGGCCAGTGTGATCGCCGTCATCCTGATTGCCATGGGTGTGGCGGCGCACACCCTGCTCAAGCGCGCAGCGAAAGCGCGGGCACGATGATCAACATGCCTTCAGGAGTGATGCGATGCGGGTGACCGGATGGGCCGTACTACTGGCCGTGATTGTGTTTTTACTCGGACCCTTTCTGGTGATTGCGGCGGCCGGCCTGTCGGCGGGCGACACGCTGGCGTTTCCACCGCAGGGCCTGTCGCTCAAATGGGTTTATGCGGTCTTCGCGATGGAGAACTTTCGCGCCAGTTTCGTCCTGTCGCTGGAACTGGCGGTGGGCTCCACGCTGCTGGCCCTGCTGCTGGGGGTGCCGGCCGCCTACGGACTCTCGCGTTACCAGGTGCCGGGGCGCGAAATCATCCGCACCATCGTACTGACGCCGGTGATCGTGCCTGGCATCATTGTCGGCCTGGCACTGCTGCGCCACGCCGTCATCCCCCTGGGCCTGTCGGTCGCCACCGCGCTGGTGTTGGCCCATACCGTGCTGATCGTGCCGTATGCGGTGCGCGTGGTCACGGCCAGCCTGGAGAACCTGCGCACCGATGTGGAGGAAGCCGCCGTCATGCTGGGGGCCACCCGCCTGGGCACGTTTTTCCGGATCGTGCTGCCCAATATCCGCAACGGCATCCTGGCGGCCTTCATTCTTGGGTTCGTGACCTCCTTCAACCAGGTGCCGGTGTCGCTGTTCCTGACCGGGCCGGGCATCACCACCCTGCCGATCGACATGCTGTCGGCCATGGAGTTTGTCTACGACCCGTCGATTGCCGCGCTGTCGGCACTGATGGCCTTGATGTCGATGGCCATTGTGCTGCTGGCCGAACGTTTGCTGGGGTTGTCACGCTATGTCTGATGTTTTCTCTGAAACTGTGAGGTCTAAAGCTGTGTCTTCGTCATTTTTATCCCTTGAAGACCTCACGCTGGCCTACGGCGGGCAAGTGGCGGTCGAGCGCCTGAACCTGTCGGTGCGTGAAGGTGAATTGCTGGCGCTGCTGGGCCCGTCAGGCTGCGGCAAAACCACCACCATGCGCGCCATTGCCGGGCTGCTGACACCGCAGCAGGGGCGCATCCTGCTGGACGGACAGGACATCACGCGGCTGCCACCCAACCAGCGCGAGGTCGGACTGGTGTTCCAGTCGTACGCGCTGTTTCCGCATTTGTCGGTGTTCGAGAACGTGGCCTTCGGCCTGCGACTGAGAAACGTGACCGGCGATGAGATGAAACGCCGCGCCATGGAAGCCATCGACATGGTGGGGTTGAATGGCTTCGAGCGGCGCCTGCCGCGCGAACTGTCGGGTGGCCAGCAACAGCGGGTGGCATTGGCGCGCTCGGTGGTGGTGCGGCCGCGCTTGCTGCTGCTGGACGAACCGCTGTCCAACCTCGACGCCCGCCTGCGGCTGGAAATGCGCAGTGAGTTGCAGCGCCTGCAGCGCGAGCTGGGTGTGACCATGATGTACGTCACGCACGATCAGGTCGAGGCACTGGCGCTGGCCGACCGCGTGGTGGTGATGCGTGCGGGCCGCATTGCGCAGCAGGGCCCGCCGGCTGATATTTATGAGCGCCCGACCTCGGCCTTTGTGGCGCAATTCGTGGGGATTGAAAATGTGTTTCGCGTGAACAGCGAGGGGCTCAAAGGTGCGACCGGCACCCTGCCCTGGCCGTCGGGTGCCGGGTCGGCGCTGCCCGCAGCGGCCCATGCGCTGGCCTGGCGTCCGCGCAGCGTGCTGCTGGGTCAGGGGCCACATGAAGGCCGGGTGATGGGCGTGTCTTACCTGGGCGAGGCGGTCGAGTACCTGATTGAATGCAGCGCCGGACCCCTCAAGGCGCAAACCCTGCCGCAGGCACCACGTTTTGCCGTCCAGGCCAGCGTGCGTTTTGACTTGCCGCTGCAAGACGCCGTCCACCTGCAGGAAGACTGAATGCAACACGTCTGGATCGATACCGACATGGGCTTCGACGACCTCGCAGCCGTCTTGACCGTGGCCCACACGCCGGGCTGGGTGATCGACGGCCTGTCGCTGGTGGCGGGCAACGCGCCCATGGACGTGGTGCTTGACAACGCGCTGCGCGCCGCAGCCTTCTTTGACTGGACTTTTCCCCTGCACCGCGGCTGCGAACGGCCACTCATCGGGGAACTGGTCACGGCGCAAAATATCCTGGGACAGGATGCCATGAAATCGGCCGGGGGCAGCCTGCCGCTTCAACGCGCGGCGCTGGCGTCCGACGATGCGGTGGCGGCGCTCGTCCGCTACCTGGAACACGCCAGCCAGCCAGTCACCGTGCTGGCCCTCGGCCCCCTGACCAACCTGGCCACCGTGCTGCTGACCCGCCCCGAATTGGCAGCGCGGGTGGGCCAGCTGGTGTGGATGGGCGGCAGCGCCGGGCCGGGCAACCATACGGCGGCGGCGGAGTTCAACGCGGCGGTGGACCCCGAGGCTATTCAAACGATGCTGGACGGCGGGATGCCACTGCAGATGGTCGGACTTGATGCCTGCCGCCAGGTGCGCGTGCATGCCGCCGATGCACAGGCCCTGCGCGAGACCGGCACGGCGCGCGGCGCGCTGCTGGCCGATTTGCTGCTGGGTTACATCCGGATTGCCAGCCCGGATGGCAGCGCACCGATGGCCCTGTATGACCCTACGGCGGCAGCGGCCTTGGTGACGCCCGCGGGCATGGTGTTCCGGCCGGCCCATGTGGTGGCCGAGCTGGAGGGACGACACACACGCGGCATGACCGTGGTGGAGTGGCGTGTGCCGCGCCGCGCCGTCGCCAATGCGCAGGTGGCCAGCACGGCTGACGAATCGCGGTTGCGCCAGGTCGTGCTTGATGCCTTGCACCGTGCCGCCCATCGGAAGGGGTGATGATGACGGACACCCACCCATCACCCAGAGCCGCTGAATCGGACGTCAATCCATCCGCAGCGGTGCAGCAATTTTTGCATGCCATCCCGAAGGTCGAGCTGCATTGCCACCTGCTGGGCACCGTGCGGCAAGAGACTTTCCGCGATCTGGCGCGGCGCGAAAAAGCGCCTTTGACGGATGAGGAGATCACCGCCTTCTATACCCGTGGCGAGAAACCGGTGGGTGTGCTGCGCGTGCTGCGTTCGCTCGATGCCTATCTGCTTAAAACGCCTGACGACCTGCACCGCATCACCTATGAATACCTGCGGGACGCGGCCAGTCACCAGGTGCGCTACGCCGAGTTTTTCTGGAACCCGACCGGCACGGTGCGCGAGTCCGGCATGTCCTACCTGCAGGCGCAGACCGCGATGGTACGCGCTATCGCGGACGCCCGGCGTGATGCCGGCATCATCGGTCGGCTGCTGCCCTCGATTGACCGCGAGGCCTCGCCACGCGACGCGCTGGAGATGGTGCAGTGGATGAGCGCCCACCGCTGCGACGAAGTGCCGGGCATGGGCATCGACTACCGCGAAGTGGACCGTCCGCCCGAGTTGTTTACCGAGGCCTATGCGGCCGCGCGGCGCGCCGGGTTCAGGACCACCGCCCATGCCGGCGAATTCGGCATGCCCTGGACCAATGTAAAAACCGCCGTGGAGCAACTGCATGTGGACCGGATCGACCATGGCTACACCATCGTGGACGCGCCTGAATTTGCACGCGAATGTGTGGCGCGGGATCTGGTGTTCACCGTGGTGCCGACCAATTCGTATTACCTGCGCACGCTGGCCCCGCAGCGCTGGGCGCTCGACCACCCGATTCGCCGGATGCACCAGCTGGGTCTGGCGCTGCACCCCAACACCGACGACCCGACGCTGCACCATGTCACGCCGACCCAGGCCTGGCTGATGATGCACCGTGACTTTGGCTTCTCGCTGGACGAACTGCGCGACTGTATGCTGCACGGCCTGACGGCCGCCTGGATCGACGACAGCACGCGCCGCGCCTGGCGCACTGACTTCACGGCCGCGTTCGACCATCTGCGGCGCCTGCACCAGGTTTAGGTTTCACGCCATGGCATGGACGAGTATCTGGAGATGAAGTAACTTTGCATGGGCGACATCCTCAAGTAAAATAGCCGCAGTTATCTTCTTTGCGGGTGTAGTTCAATGGTAGAACGCTAGCTTCCCAAGCTCGATACGAGGGTTCGATTCCCTTCACCCGCTCCACCCCGGCATCCATATGCTACTATTTTAATAGCTATATAGGCAATAAACGTGCCGGCTATAGCCATATTTGGCACGAATTTCACACCTTCCTGGCCCCTTTCTTCGTTTAACCCGGCGGCAACGGTGCTTTGCATCCGATCCGTGGGTATCGCCTGTCTCATTGCCGGTTTGCTGTGCAAGTACCCCAGGGAATTGCGCTTGAATCATGCTAATAACCAGTTTTAGCGCAATAATTTGCATTAAAACTGCGCGCGAGTCTCAGGATAATTGCGTCGACTTACATCACTACAGGACACACCATGGCTGATTTATTCGACAACCCGATGGGCCTGATGGGCTTTGAATTCGTGGAGTTCGCCTCACCTACTGCAGGCCTGCTGGAGCCCATTTTTGAGCGCATGGGCTTCACCCTGGTGGCCAGGCACCGCTCCAAAGATGTGGTGCTGTACCGCCAGGGTGACATCAACTTCATCATCAACCGCGAACCCAAAAGCGTCGCCGGCTACTTTGCCGCCGAACACGGCCCCTGCGCCTGCGGCATGGCGTTTCGTGTCAAAGACTCGCACCATGCTTATAGACGTGCCATCGAGTTAGGTGCGCAGCCGATTGAACTGCATCCTGGCCCGATGGAGCTGAATTTACCCGCCATCAAAGGCATTGGCGGTGCACCGCTGTATTTGATCGACCGTTTTGAGGAGGGCAAATCGATCTACGACATTGACTTTGACTTCATCGATGGTGTGGATCGTCACCCGCTGGGCCATGGCCTCAAACTCATCGACCACCTGACCCACAATGTCTACCGTGGCCGCATGGCCTTCTGGGGCGCGTTCTACGAGCGGCTGTTCAATTTCCGTAAAATCCGCTATTTCGACATCCAGGGCGAATACACCGGGCTGACCTCGCGCGCCATGACCGCACCCGACGGCAAGATCCGCATTCCGCTGAACGAGGAATCGAAGCAGGGCGGCGGCCAGATCGAAGAATTCCTGCTGAAGTTCAACGGCGAAGGCATCCAGCACATTGCGCTGATCTGCGACGACCTGTTGGCGACGGTGGACAAGCTGGCGCTGGCGGGCGTGCCGCTGATGACGGCACCAAGCGAGAGCTACTACGAGATGCTGGACGGCCGTCTGCCCGGCCACGGTCAGCCGGTGGCTGAATTGCAGACGCGCGGCATTTTGCTCGATGGCAGCACGGAAGGTGGCACGCCGCGCCTGTTGCTGCAGATTTTCTCGCAGCCGCAACTCGGCCCGGTGTTCTTCGAATTCATCCAGCGCAAGGGCGACGAGGGCTTTGGCGAAGGCAATTTCAAGGCGTTGTTCGAGTCGCTGGAGCGCGACCAGGTGCGCCGCGGCGTGCTCGACGTGAAGGCTTGACGGCGGGGAAGTCATCATGGAACGTCCATTGAACGAGATCGTGAAGCATGGCCTTGCAGCGGGCGATGCCAGCCCACCCGAACGGCCAGACTGGACCATCGACCAAGGCTGGGACAACTACAGTGCGCAAGAGCACACCACCTGGAAGACGCTTTTCGAACGCCAGACCAAGCTGCTGCCAGGACGCGCCTGCGACGAGTTTGTGCAGGGGATGCGTGACCTGCCGATCGGCGCAGACGAGATTCCGGACTTCCGGCGCTTAAGCGATGTCCTGATGAAACGCACCGGCTGGCAAGTCGTCGCGGTGCCGGGGCTGGTGCCGGACGAGGTGTTTTTCGAACACCTCGCCCATCGGCGCTTTCCCGCCGGACACTTCATTCGCAAACCGCATGAACTCGATTATCTTGAGGAACCTGATGTCTTTCACGATGTCTTCGGTCATGTCCCGATGCTGATGAACCCGGCCATCGCCGATTACATCCAGGCCTACGGCGTCGGTGGATTGCGCGCTCAAAAGCTGGGCGTACTGGATAAATTGGCCCGCGTTTACTGGTACACCGTCGAGTTCGGCCTCGTGAAACAGAAGGATGGCTTGCGCATCTACGGCGCAGGAATTGCGTCGTCCTATACGGAAAGTGTTTTTGCCCTTGACGACCCATCACCCAATCGCGTCATGTTCAAGCTCGAACGCGTCATGCAAACCAACTACCGCATCGACGACTTTCAGGAAACCTACTTCGTCCTCAACGATCTCAATGAGCTGCTTGACCTGGCCAGGATCGACTTCGCCCCGATCTACAATCGGATTCAGGGCAAGCCGGACTACGAGCCGGGCCAGCTCCTCTCCGACGACGTGCTGATTGCCCGCGGCACAGGTCGCTATCATGCTGACAAGCGCGGGAGAAAATAACATGAGAACCAGCAACCAAACGGTCATACGAACTGTCCTGGTAACCGGCGCAGCCGGCAATCTGGGCCGCGCCGTGGTCAATGCTTTCGCGGCAGACGGCGCCAATCTGGTGCTGGTCGACCTGCGACGCGAGAGCCTCGAACAGAGCTATGGCACAGAGAACGGGCAGCGCCTGTTTGCTCCCGCCAACCTGCTGGAGCAGGAGCAGGTCCAGGACGCCGTGCAAGCTGCGATCGAGCGCTTTGGCCGCATTGATGTGCTGTGCAACCTGGCCGGTGGCTTTCGCATGGGCGAGGCGGTGCACGAGACAGCGGACAGCACCTGGGACTTCCTGCAGGATATCAACACCCGCACGCTGCTGAACATGGTTCGCGCCGTGGTGCCGCACATGCTGCAAAGCGGCGGCGGCAAGATCGTCAATGTCGGGGCCTTTGCCGCGCAACGGGGCATGGCACAGATGGGGGCCTACTGCGCCGCCAAGAGCAGCGTCATCCGCCTGACCGAAGCGATGGCCGCCGAATTGCGCGAGCAACACATCAACGTCAATTGCGTGCTGCCAACCATCATTGACACCCCCGAGAACCGCGCCGCCATGCCGGATGCCGATCCCAAGCGCTGGGTTGCACCCAGGGATCTGGCCAGTGTGATCAGCTTTCTTGCCTCGGACGCGGCACAAGCCGTTCACGGTATCAGCTTGCCGGTGACGGGTTTGAGTTGAGTTGAGTTGAGTTGAGTTGAGTTGAGTTGAGTTGAGTTGAGTTGAGTTGAGTTGAGTTGAGTTGAGTTGAGTGGCGCAGGACCGCAAGGCCCTTGCCGTGATCGCTCAGAGTCGGCGTTAAATTAACTTGACGCCAGCGAGGTATAGGTTGCATCAATCAATGCAGTTGCCCAAGGGCCGGTGTCAGCGATGGAAGCCATCCGGTTGGGCGAATAGCTGAAGCTCATGCGCCGGTCGGGGTCCGCAAAGGCAATGGCGCCGCCCATTCCTGGATGACCGAAGTTACGCTTGCCGCGACCGATCTTGAATGCCGGACCCGCGAGCATAAATCCAAGTCCCATGCTGAATGGCCGTTTTGTCATGAAATCCATGGCCTCCCATCCGCCGCGAGTTGCCTCGGCCAGGACTTCTGGCGCCAGCACCTCATGACCGTTCAGAGAACCACCACAAGCAAGCGCAGCGTAAATACGGGCCATTCCACGCGCATTGCCGTGGCCTGCATAGCGGCGCCAGAAGGTGGAGTTGTAATCCTCGTCACGCGGCAACGGACGCCAGGCACGATACAGCGGTGAGGCTGCGTTGCGTTTCATTCCCTCAAGGCTGGGTGTACCCGGCGTTTCTATGTACTGCGCACACAAGACATGCTGATGGTCCTCCAAGCCTAGCCAGTATTCGGCCCCGAGAGGCGTGGCGATCTGATCCCGATGATAGGTTTGAACACTCTGCCCCGTCACCTGACGAACAAGTTCGGAGCACAAGGGTGGAAATGAAAACGAGTGATAACAGGGTTGTGTTCCGGGCTCCCATTCAGGCTTTTGCGCAGCAAGCGCTGCGGCAACCACCCCAGGCTCGTAGAGTGATCCCAAGGGTGCCGCATCAGGGTATGGCAATCCGGCAAGGTGGCCCAAAAGCATGCGAACACTGATTTTGTCCTTGCCGGCTTGTGCAAACTCAGGCCAGTAGCTGGCGACAGCTGCATCGAGTTGCATCCGCCCCTGGCTGACCAGACGCAACACGCTCAGCGCAAAAATCGATTTTCCGACCGATTTCATGTCGGTGACGGTGTCCCGTCTCCAGGGATCCTTGCGTTCCTTATCGCGATAGCCCGCCCAGAGATCCACCACCGTCTCGCCATCAACCATCACACAAACTGCGCAGCCCACTTCGTCGCCAGCCGCCATATTGCATTCGAGAGCATTCCTCACGGCTGAAAATACAGGGTCGCAATAGCCATCAACAGGTATGTTGTTCAATTTATCAGTCATTTCTGCCTATCCCTGGAGGTACATAATTTAGTCCATTGTTACATTGGCGCTTTTGACAACGCCGGACCACTTGACAATCTCGGCATTCAGCGTCTTACCGAATTCCTCGGGAGTCATCGGCATAACCTGGCTGTCCACTTTCGCCCATGCTTCGCGCACTTCCGGACGTGTGATGATCTTGTTGATCTCGGAGTTGAGCAGGTCGACCACTTGGCGGGGTGTGCCGGTGGGCACCATGATGCCGATCACGGCCTGGGCTTCGTAGCCCGGTACGCCGGACTCGGCAATGGTCGGTACCTCGGGCAATGCGACAGAACGATTGAGGCCCGTTGTTCCCAGGGCACGCAGTTTCCCGCTACGCACATAAGGCGCAGCACCATCCACCGTATCGAACATGAGTTGTAGCCGGCCGGTCAACAGGTCAACGCGCGCGTTGCTGCCCACCTTGTAGGGAATATGGCTCATCTCGGTGCCGGTCATCGATTCGAACAACTTGGCCTCCACATGCAGCATGCTGCCATTGCCAGTGGAGCCGTAGTTCAACGTGTTCGGTTTTGACTTGACCAGTGAAATCAATTCCTTCACTGACTTGACTGGGATCGACGGATGAACCACCAACACGCTCTGGGCGCTGCTTAACGCCGCTACGGGAACAAGATCACGCATCAACTGGTACTTCTGTCGATTGACCCCAAGCGCCTCAATCAAGGCATGGGAACTTGTAATCATCACAAGGGTGTAACCATCCGCTGGTGATTTGGCCGCAGCCTCTGTGCCAATGGCAAAGTTACCGCCGGGCTTGTTGTCAACAGTCACCGGCTGGGACAGGGCTGTTTGTAGATGAAGTGCCACGAGTCGCGCAAAAATATCGGTTGTACCTCCCGCACCAAAGGGGACGATGATTCGCACCGGTCGTGACGGCCAGGTTTGTGCTGAGGCGGTTTGCATCGGACCGGTCAGTGCCAGCAAGCCAAGGGAAACAATGAACATACGGCGAAAGAGGATCATTTGAAATTCTCCGGTTTGGTTTTTAAACAGCGTGAATCAGAATATTGAAAGTCAGGAGCTAAGCGATCCGCAGTTGATCCTGTTGTGTTGTATCGAAAACGAGTGATCTTTCCGCATCTTGCTGGTCAAACGTAAATATGTGGTTATCCGCGCAGCAGAAGGGTCTGTTCCATGTCCAGTGTTCCATCTTCATGCAGCGAAACACGGTAGACCGTACGCGCCCGTTCAGGACTGATCCAGCCTTCCGCCACGTCGCTGGCTACTTTCGCCGCATCACGCGTTTGTGGCAGGCCGTACCCACCACCACCGCAAGATGCCGAGAAAACACGCTCCGCCTCATTCAGGGTCACCTGACCCCATGCCGGCAAGGATTCGATCTGTCCGTCAGCACGGCGCATGCCCTGGGATGCTGTCGCGCCGGACCATCCTCCACGGACTCCTTTTGCACCATTCGTGAATCCATCGCAGCCATAGGCAACGTTGATGGTCGCTCCGCTAACAGGACCAAACTCTGCGTAAAGACTCGATGCGCCGACATGCTTTCCGGCGCCTTCAGTATCCCGAAGGAAACGGCGCTGATGGATGTAAATGGGCTGCCGCAACTCATCAAGCTCGATGCTGTCGATGAACATTTTTCCGGCATTGCCGACATGGCCGATCAGTTGCCAGGCATCCGCCGTGGGTGCGCCGGCACCGCCTGATACGCCAATGATTACCTGATTTACAAAGGGCTTGCCAGTGACCGGATTAATACCGGAAACCACACCGCCTCCGGCCGGAATGACGCCTCCGCATTCAGCCAGGCCAATACCCTCTGCAATCCCGGCGATGGCACTCTGAACGGCATTGCCCACGCGATCTGCAATATTGGTGGTGGCTGCCGAGCACGATGTAGGGTGAACGGGGATGCCCGCGATGCAGTTTTCCCTCAAATGAATGACCAGCCGGCGAAAGCTGCCTGCATTCTTTGGCACGCTATGGTCAATGCTGTTGAACACGCCAATCATGGCTGAAGTGCGGGCGCAGGACTCGGAGAGGTTGAGCCCTAGCGGCAAGCAGTCCGGGTTATGGCGCAGGTCAATCTCGATCATGCTGTCTTCTGCGAGTATGGTAACGTCCACCCGGATAGGAATCCCTGGCTCCTGCATATTCGGCAGCGAATCATGAATGCTGGTTTTTGTGGCCATCCCCGAAGGTATGTTCCGGATGGCTGCAATCATCCGCTGTTCGCTGTAATCGAAATACTCCTGTTCGTAAGCCTGCAGGTTGTCCCAGCCAAGTTCTTCGCCAAGTGCCAGCAGTTCGCGCTCGCCAATGCGTGCAGCGCCAACCATTGCCAGATAATCGCCGTACCACTGCTCCGGAACGCGTATGCGCATCTGGCACATGCGAATGATGTCGTTGATATCCTTGTAGTCCTGCTGAACCTTCACCGCCGGGAAGATGAGCGCGCCTTCCTCGTACACATCCCTGGCCATCCCCATGTAGGTGGTCGGCTGCGAATTGCCGCAATCCGCCTGATGCGCCTTGGCCAGGACGGTGTAGCGGTGGATGCCGTCCTTGTCCATGACCGGCACCAGAATGGTGTGATCGGCCGGATGCGAGCAGCCGTGATAGGGGGAGTTATGCAGGAAGGCATCGCCTGGCTTGAGCTCAGGATGAAACTTCTGCATGGCGGCAGCCATTAAATCGGGTCCTGAAAGCACATGGATCGGCAAGCTTTCTGCCGTTGCCAGCAATGCGTTGTCGCGCGTAACAATGCAGCATGAAAAGTCTCGCGCCATATTGATGACGCCTGAGCGCGATGAGCGCAACAAGGTGTTCGACATCTTTCGGGCGATGCCGTTAAAGCGGTTAGATAGCAACGCAAGCCTGACACCGTCAGTGTTTTTTGATGAATCCGATGAACTTGACATGTCCCACTTCCTTTAAGAATTCAATCTGTGCCAGGCACAATTGAGAGGCTGCCGGAAACCCGTCTTTGTGCGACTGCCCCTGGGTTGATGACCACAGTGGTGAATGCCGACTCAATGAGTGCCGGTCCCGGTATTTGTCTGCCCACCGCAAGGGATTCAAAACGATGGACCGCAGCGTCGACATAACCGTGCCCGCTGAAATAGGCATTGCGTGATGCCGGAGGCGCTGCGAGGATGGCGTTGTCTTTTAATTGCAAGCCGTGTGCAGCGTCTCGAACGCGGCAAGCAACGCTTGCCCCCCAGCCAATCACTTCCATCTCGGAATTCTCGTCACGGATCGCGAACAACTCTTCGTGGGTAAGGTGAAATGCCTCGATCATGGCCGCCAGATCCCTGACCCCTTCGATACGTTTTTTAGGGAGCGCCACATTGATTTCCCAAACTTGCTCGGCATAACGCGCCTCGGCCCAGAACTCAATACTGTGGTGACTTGAACTGCTGCCCTGACTTTCTACAAAAGCCAGGCAGCGCTGCTCCAGTTCTGCCAGTTTCTCGTTCACCGCGTCGTATTGAAAGTCACCGCTACGGGTGTACAGCATGGTCTGAAAACGCATCGACAAATCGGAAATTACTGCACCAGCAGCCGAGAGTGCTGCGCCTACCTGGGGAATAAGCAAGCTCGGCGATTGCAGACGACGGGCAATAAGGACTGAGTTCAAACCTGCAGCTCCCCCGCCACCAATCAGAATTGCGCTGCTCGGATCAATCCCCTGATTGACAGAAATATCCAGGATGGCCTGGACCATGTTTTCGGTTGCCAGCTGGATGATGGCCAAAGCAGCATCCTCCACCGACAATGAGAGGGGAACGGCTACGTATTGTTCGATAGCGATCTGGGCTGCAGCGAAGTCCAGCTTCATGGTCCCGCCAAGAAAAAATTCCGGATCCAGATGCCCCAGTACCACCGAGGCGTCGGTCACGGTAGGCTGCAGGCCACCCCTGCCGTAGCATGCCGGACCCGGCTGCGAGCCGGCGCTTTGCGGTCCGACACGCAGCATGCCGCCACCGTCCACCCAGGCGATAGACCCACCGCCGGCGCCCACGCTCGTCACGTCCACCGAGGCGAAGCCGGTCATATGCCCGATGTAGGGCTGGCCGATCCAGGACTCCCTCGTCCACGGAATCGCGCCGCGCCGGACCAGGCTGACGTCATACGTCGTGCCGCCGGTATCGGCAATAATAGCTGTATCGGTTTGCTCATCGACTTCAGCAAAATACCGTCCAGATACCGGTGCCATCGAAGGCCCGGAGTTCACCAGATAGATGGGTGCAGCCGCAGCCTCCCTGGCATCCATGACCCCGCCTTGCGAAGTCACAACCAAGGTACGACCGGCAAAACCAGCATCGGCGATTCGCTGTGACAAGGTTTCCATATACGCAGTCATCATCGGCTTAAGCGAAGCGTCTATGCAAGCCGATGATGCACGGCGGTATTCGCGCAACGCCGGATTCAACCGATGCGACAAAGTGAACGGAACCCCGGGCAGGTGCTCAGTCAGCAGTTCGCCAATTCTCAATTCGTGTGCAGGATTAACGATGGACCAGAGCAGGCTGACTGCTACCGCCTCCACTTTTCGAGACCGCATAGCGTCGATGGTACGTAGCAAGCCTTGCTCATCGAGCGGCACCAGTTCGCATCCATCAGCCAGGATACGACCACCGACTTCCCAGGTGAGCGAGCGGGGAATATATGGATCAGGAGATGCGACTGTGAAATTGAACGCATCCCCACGCCCGCCTTCGCGCAGAGTCAGCACATCGGGATGACCGGCCGTGGTTAGAAATGCGGTGCGTGCCGTGTTTCCCGTGACCACGGCATTCAGCGCATGTGTGGTACCGTAGATGAACACACTGCTTCGGCCCAGCAGTTCGCGTAGCGTGATGCCAAACTTATTGCTGGCCACTGTTAATGCGTCAATCACCCCGCGTATCGGGTCACTGGGTGTGGTTGATGCCTTGAACATATGCAATTCAGCCGCATCGTCCTCAATGATGAGATCGGTGAAAGTTCCGCCCGTGTCAACTGCAAGACGCATTGCTTATTCCTTTTACTGCTGATTGCTCAAAGATCAAGAGCGCACGGTGAGTCCGAGCTGAACACGCGCCTCTGAGGGTGTGGCCACGCTCATTCCAATGTTTTCAATGATGCTGACGGCACGCTCCACCAATTGCGCGTTGGTGGCGAAAACGCCCCTTGAAAGGTAGAGGTTGTCTTCCAGGCCAACGCGCACGTTGCCACCCAGCAAAGCAGCCTGCGCCACCATTGGCATCTGGTTACGGCCAATCCCGAATGCCGCCCAGTGTGCTCCCGGGGGCAGCAAGCCTTTTTGATAAAGGATGGTTTCCACACTGGCAGGAGCAGCCCATTTCACGCCAAGCACCATCTGGTACAGGGGTGCTCCTGTGATCACCCCCTCCTGCACCAGTTGGTTGCCAAACAAAATATCGCCGGCACTGAAGACTTCCAGCTCTGGCTTGACCCCCAGGCTCTGGAATCCTTTCGCCATCAGGCGCAAAGTGCGGGTTGTGTTCAGATAAACGAACTCCAGCGGGCCTTCCTCCTGATTACAGGTCGTGATGTCGAGGGAAGCGATTTCAGGCAGGCAATCGGCCAGATGCACCATACGCTCGGCGGCAGGCAACATGTCGCTGCCGGGCAGGCCGCGCGACTCGTCCTCAGGATCCGGCTGAAAGAAAGCTCCGTGCCCACAGGTCAGGTTGATGACAATGTCCACCCCGCTGGCGCGGATTCGGTCGACGACTTCGCGAAACAAGACCGGGTCGCGCGACCCGAGCCTGGTCTCGGAATCCCGAACATGAATATGCACAACGGACGCACCAGCCCTGGCAGCCTCGATGCAGTTATTCGCAATTTCAGCAGGTGTAACAGGAAAATTTGGATGATTCGGATTAAAAGGCGCGTTACCGCTCACCGCACATGTAAGAACTACTTTATTCATGACTGTCACTCCTCCCATTCAACGTTGCCACTGACGGAGATAAGTTCCCCCGTCACTTTTTTTGCTGCATCCGACGCCAGGAAGAGAACCATGTCGGCGATCTCCGACAACTCCACCATGGTCCTCATCGAGATGTATTTCAGGACATCACGCGTCACCTCATTGATCGGCTGCTTCAGCTCATCCGCCCTGTCACTGATGATTTTTCGCATGCGCGCGTTGTTGATCGCCCCGGGCAAAATGGCATTGCAGCGGATGTTGAACGGGCCGAGTTCACGGGCCGCATTCAACGTCAGCCCTTCAACGGCAAACTTCGAGGCCACATAGGCTGTTCGCGTGGGCAATCGGGTGCGGGTCGAACCGGTCGAAAAATTGATGATCGACCCGTGCCTGAGTGCCTTCATTCCCGGTATGACCTGCTGCATGCAGTAAAACATTCCGCCTACATTGACTGCCATCGTTTTTTGCCAGAGCGACACGTCGATATCCTCAATGTTTGCGCGGGGCCCGCCAATACCGACGTTATTGACCAGCACAGTTACGTCCCCCATCCATGAGCAATCAGCTATGACCCGCTTGACCGCCAGGGGGTCATCCACGCTTGCGAGCGTCCCCTTGATAGACGGATTGGCCGCCAGCGTGCGCTCCAATGCTTCACTGTTCACGTCGCAAATATGAACCTTGTCGCCGCGTGCGGCAAACGCTTCGGCGATGACCCGGCCCACGCTGTCGGCCCCTCCGGTGATGAGCACGTTCTCAGTCATGGGCTTGCTTTCCTGTTATGCAGATCATCATCAGTGGGCGGCTGAACCAGCCGAGATGCCTTCGTCCGCCAGCAGGCAGCTACCGTGCATTGCACGGCTGTCGTCGCTGGCAAGAAAGAGCGCGACCGCAGCAATGTCGTCCACGCTGGAAAACGCACGTCCGCTGGGCGTGATGGCCGTCATCGCTTGCATGGCCGACGGATTGCTGCGCAGCGTAGCGTTCATGGGGCTGGCGGTGTTGCCGGGGGAAATCGCATTGATCTGGATGCCGAGCGGGGCAAGCTCCAGCGCCAGCGCACGCACCATCTGCACGACAGCGGCCTTGGTGGCGCAGTACACGGCATAGGTCGCAACGCCATAGACCGAGGCCACCGAGGCCATGCACACGATTTTGCCGCGCTTGCGCGCCTTCATACCGGGAACGACTGCACCGATGCAGTTCCAGGTGCCTTTCAGATTGATATCCACCATTCGGTCGAAATCTTCTTCGGGCGTCGCACCGGCCGGTGTCGGGTAAAAAACACCGGCCGCATTCAGCAGGATGTCAACGGGACCCAGGTCGCGCTCCACATCGACCACCAGTGCGGCAACTTGCGCCGAATTGCGGACATCGCAGACATAAGGGCGTGCTACGCCTCCAGCCGCCATGATGCCATCCACCACGCCCTGCGCCTTTTCAAGGCTGGATGAACTCAGCACGGCGACGTGCGCGCCTTCCTGAGCATAGAGTCGTGCGATGGCCTCCCCTATGCCCTGCGACCCGCCACTCACAATTACCACTTTTTTTACTAGTTTCATGGCTCAACTTTCAATTCAAGAAGATTTTCCACAGAATCCGGATCGCAACGCCTCCGGAACCACAAAGAGAACACGGCACAACAAAACGGATAAATCATAATTTATGATCATTATTAGTTTTTGTGATCATAAAAACTAATTAAACGGATTTGATCACAAAATTAAAGGAAGATCAAATAAAATTTCAATTAAGCGAAACTCAGGTAGCCAGTTACAGCGTCAGGTTCGAATACCTTATTCAGTGACCTGCGACGCGGCATCGCGGGTAATTGATCAGCTATGGCATAAAAGTCATCTCGCTGCCCCTTGTGTAACACACGAAAGAACATACCAAAATATGAAAACCAGCCTGACCAGTACCAGTGGAAATCCTGCTGATCGGACCCTGTTGAAAAAAACGAAAGACAAGCTTCCAACCTTATCGCTTGCCCCCCTCAAATCAGAGTTCAAAACGGATACGACACAAAATCGTGCATATCAGGCGCTCAAAATGGCGGTCCTGGGCGGTGCGTTTTACCCTGGCACCAGCGTGACACTGAGCAAGCTCTCCGATATGTTGGGTACCAGCGAAATGCCAATTCGTGAGGCTCTCAAAAGGCTCACGGCAGAAGGTGCGTTCGAAGCCTTGCCCAATCGCTCGGCGCGGATCCCGGTTCTACCCCGGTCTGTGGTCAAGCAGATTCTGGAGTTGCGGGTCGAGCTGGAAAGCAGTGCTGCCGCGCAGGCTGCCGAGCACATATCCAAGCATCACATTGACCAATTGATTGCACTGGAACAAGCGATGACGACGGCGCTTGCTGATCGTCAATTTGCGCGTTACGTATCGCTCAACATGGAGTTCCACTTTTTGATCTACCGACTGGCTGACAATGAACCCCTGCTCTCGCTGATAGAAGCCTTATGGTTAAGAATGGCACCGGTCGTCGCATTCAATCTGACCGAGGCCCAGAATGCGGAAGCCCAATTTGATCCGGAGGGATTATCCCATCACGTGAACATCATCAAGGCATTCCAGGAACACGATTCAGTCAAGGCTAGCCAGGCGGTTCGGGCAGATTTACTCCACCCTGGAACCCTTGCAAATTACTTGCAGGAACTGCCCGCTATTTCGCGCCCAAGCAAAGCCAACGACCAAGTGCAATAAAGCCAAACTGACTGAGCTTGATCGTTTGAAGAAAGAGAACATCAGGCGCAGGACCGAGAGGTGCCGTTGCCGCGATCGTTCAAAGCCTGCGTTAAATTAACTTGACGCCAGTTTTAGACTGCAATAAGTCCAGCGTCACCCCTGGCGCCATTTCAACCACCTTCAAACCTTGCGGCGTCACGTCCATCACCGCCAAATCAGTGATGATGCGGTCGACCACACCCACGCCCGTTAACGGCAAGGTGCAGTTTGGTAAAATTTTCAGGTCTTCGGTGCCGTCTTTCTTCTTGGCCACGTGCTCCATCAAAATGATGACGCGCTTGACGCCTGCGACCAAGTCCATCGCACCACCCATGCCTTTGACCATCTTGCCTGGAATCATCCAGTTGGCCAAATCACCCTTTTCACTGACCTGCATCGCACCCAAAATACTGAGGTTGATTTTGCCGCCGCGAATCATGGCAAAACTCTCATGGCTGCCAAAAATAGACGAACCTTTGATGGTGGTGACGGTTTGCTTGCCGGCGTTGATCAGATCAGCATCGACCGCGTCGTCGGTAGGAAACGGGCCAATCCCCAGCATGCCGTTTTCTGATTGCAACCAAACTTCAATATTCTTGGGTACAAAGTTAGCTACCAACGTGGGGATACCAATGCCCAGATTGACATAAAACCCGTCTTGCAACTCCTGCGCAGCGCGCGCAGCCATTTGATCTTGTGTCCATGCCATGATTAGCTCCCTGCCTTTTCGGTGTTCGTTTCCGTAATGGTTCTTTTTTCGATGCGTTTCTCCGGTGTCGCGTTCAGCACGATGCGGTGCACATAAATTCCGGGCAGATGAATATCGTCGGGTGCGAGTTCGCCCACTTCGACAATTTTTTCAACCTCAACCACACAAATTTTGCCAGCCATGGCCGCAGCCGGGTTGAAATTGCGAGCGGTCAGATTGAAACGCAAATTACCTGATTTGTCTGCTACATGGGCTTTGACAAGTGACACATCCGGGTTGAGTGCGAGTTCCATGACGAATGTCTCCTGGACACCATCCACTTCAAATTCACGCAGTTCTTTGCCTTCGGCGACCAGCGTGCCGACGCCGGTTTTGGTGAAAAATGCAGGGATGCCCGCGCCGCCAGCGCGCAGCTTTTCGGCCAAGGTGCCCTGCGGGGTGAAGTCCAGTGCCAGTTCACCCGCCAAGTACTGACGTTCAAACTCCTTGTTTTCACCTACATAACTAGAAATCATTTTTTTGATTTGTCTGGTTTCAAGCAATTTACCCAAACCAAAGCCATCAACACCGGCGTTGTTGGAGATCACGCTGAGGTCTTTGACACCGCTGTCACGTAGCGCATCAATCAGCGCCTCGGGAATGCCGCATAAACCAAAACCACCGACGGCCATGAGTTGCCCGTCTTTGACGATACCTTTGAGCGCTGCTGCGGCGCTGGGATAGAGCTTATTCACTGATGCAATCTCCTTCTGTAAATGAATTGCTATACGATACTACTTAACCGCATACGTAGTTTTTCGTAGAGTACAACCCTTGAACCTCATCTATCACCAAACCGTCATGGACATAGACTACCGCCTCGCTTTTGACTTGGCCCCGGTTGGCCTGATCCTCTCACGCAACCGCACCATGGTGGACTGCAACCAGCATGTTTGCGAGATGTTTGGCACCTCACGCGAACGCCTGGTGGGGCAATCATTCCAGATAATTTACCCCAGTGCAGATGAATTTGAGCGAACGGGTATACGCATCACGCCCATTCTGAACCGTAGCGGGACCTATTCAGACAACCGCATCATGAAGCGCGTGGATGGCCGCTTTAAAGGCGAAACCTTTTGGTGTCACGTGACAGGCCGAGCTCTGAATCGCGATGCGCCACACGAGACGGGTATTTGGACTTTTGAAGATTTGAGTTCAGAACGTCCCGTCAAATCCGAACTGACTGCACGAGAACGCGAGGTTGCAGCCCACCTGCTGGACGGACTGACCAGCAAGGAGATCGGCAGGGCACTCACCATCAGCCCTCGCACGGTCGAGATTTACCGAGCTCGCCTGATGCGCAAATACATGGCATCTACAACGGCGGATTTGGTGCATAAGCTCATGAGGGGCTAACTATTTTCAACTGCCCGCAAATATCAAATGCGACTGTTTTAGCGAACTGGCAAATATTTTGCCGGGTCAACCGGTTTACCTTGACGTCGCACCTCAAAATGGAGCATGACCCTGTCGGCATCGCTACTCCCCATGTCAGCGATTCTTTGTCCTTTTTTGACCATTTGATCTTCTTTCACCAATA
Organism: Actinomycetota bacterium; assembly: GCA_030650795.1. Taxonomy (NCBI): domain Bacteria; kingdom Bacillati; phylum Actinomycetota; species Actinomycetota bacterium. The sequence goes on along the minus strand of JAUSDJ010000028.1, from coordinate 40,451 downwards.
ACGTCTGATTGTGCGCGTAGGCCGTGAGGTAGGTTTCATTGTGTTTAAGGATGACCAGATTGCCATAGCCACGCAAGCCAGAACCTGCGTACACCACACGACCATCAGCGGATGCAACAACTGGATCCCCGAGCTTGCCTGCGATTTTCAAGCCCTTGTTTTTTACCTCGTCAAAACCTGCGATCAAGGCACCATTGCTGGGCCAAATCCAGGCAATATCATCTTCTGGCGCAATGGTTGGGGTTGGGGATGCAATTGGTGCTGCAGGCACCGCCACCACCGGTGGGGGTTTTGTTGTGGTCACGGCACTTGAGCCTGACGACACCGGACTAGGCACCGCGATACCCACCGTACTTTCAGGCGGCGCAACCCGCAACACCTGACCCACTTCAATTTGATTGGGGCTCTCCAAATTATTCCAGCGCACAATGTCACGCCAGTTTTGGCCCGTGCTACGGCCCACCTGCATGATCGTGTCGCCCGGTTTGATGGTGTAGTAACCCGGTTTACCGGCATTGCTAGCGCCGGACAGACTTGGCAGGGGTTTGCTATCTATGGCGTTCGCAGGCGACTGAACACCCATTTTGCCGTCGTTGCGATCCTCTACCGGCGCGCGGGACATCCGAGACGAGCAGCCCGTGAGTTCGAGCAATGTCATGGCCAGGAGAAGCGCCATTCCCAACTTGGGTAATTGATATAACTTGCGTACTACGCTGTTTGATCTGTTCATCATGATCCTCATCATTCTCATCATTCTTTGCTGTTACAACTCACCTACTCGCTCTGGAATGACACTTTCGCGTCAAAAGCATTCGTAAGCTGTAAGATTTAACCCAAGCCCGATTTTAGAGGCACAAACTGCACAAGCTCTAAAACAGAGCGTTTGATACCTGAAGTCGTTTTATCAATGACCACCAAAGATTGCTCACTCCGCGCAATATTCGCTACTGGCGCCACGATGCGACCACCCACCGCCAATTGATCTATCCAGGCCTGCGGGATGGCGTCACCCCCCGCAGCGGCGATGATGCCCGTGTAAGGTGCACCTTTGGCAAAACCCAGCATGCCATCACCAAATAGTAGATGTACATTTTTGAAACGAAACTGCCTGACATTATTCTGAGCTTTTTCATACAGGCCACGCAAGCGTTCTATGCTGTAAACCTCCTGCGCCAAATGGCTCAAGACGGCCGCCTGATAGCCACAACCTGTGCCGATTTCAAGCACGCGGCCCAGTGGCGCGTCCTTGCCCTTAAATAGTAACTCAATCATTCTCGCCACGACATTCGGTTTGGAAATCGTTTGCCCCCAACCGATGGGCAAACTGGTGTCCTCATAGGCCTGATTGGCCAGTGCTGTATCTACAAAATGGTGTCTATGCGTGGCATTTAATGCGGCTAACACCCGTGTGTCCTGAATACCTTGCCGCTCTAACTTTTTCACCATATTCGCTCGTACGGCACTCGAATCCAGACCCATGCCATGGGTGATGGTCACAACACGCTTCGAAACTTCAGAACCAGAACCAATACCTTTTCTTGGGGATAAATCAAATTTCGCAGGAAAAGAGGGTTTGTGCTTCATCTTTAGGCGGGTATGGCAAGTGAACGCGTCCATCCGCTGATGGCAGCGTGCTCCGTCAAGTCGGTTTTCAAAGGTGTAACAGCGACATGGCCATGTGCCGTTGCAAAAAAGTCCGTCCCTTGTGAATCGTCTTTGGCTGGCCCCGAGCCTGCGATCCAGTACATGGTTCGTCCATGCGGGCTCGTCTGGGTGATGACTTTTTCAGACGCATGCCGCCGACCCAATCGGCAAACCTGGGTGGGCTTGATTTGATCGTACGGCAAATTAGGAATATTTACATTCAACAGCCAGGGTTGCGCCAGAGGCCCTGCTGCTTCAAGTTGTTTGAGCAACTGCGCAACAATATCACGCGCTTTCAAGGCTGCCGCGTCAATGTGCTGCCAGCCTTTTTGAACTTGCGAAAACGCGATTGCCGGAATGCCAAACAAATAGCCCTCCATGGCCGCGCCTACGGTGCCCGAATAAATGGTGTCGTCACCCATATTGGCACCATTATTGATACCCGATACGACCAGATCAGGCTGGTACCCCAACAAGCCTTTCAGGGCGATATGCACACAATCAGCGGGGGTTCCGTTAACAAATCTGAAGCCATTGACCGCGTGCTCCACATACAAAGGGGCATGGAGTGTCAGTGCATTCGACTTGGCGCTGTTGTTAATTTCAGGCGCCACCACCTCCACATCAGCCACAGTTCTAAGTGCTTCATACAAAGCGACCAAACCTGGTGCTTGATAACCATCATCGTTGCAAATTAAAATTTTCATGCGAATTAAATTTACTGCATCATTGTAGGTCGCTGGCGAGACAGAAAATGGTCAAAGCACAGCCTATTATCGACGTTGATCTTATTCGGTTTACCGTACCCATATTCACTTTTGCACTTTTAATTTAGCAGGACACCTTTATGCACGCTTGGCTCTGTGAAACCCCTACCGGTATTGACGCTTTGACGTGGAAAGAACTCCCCACGCCCAGCCCTGCGGCGGGTGAAGTACTTATTCAGATCAAAGCCGCCAGTTTGAATTTTCCGGACGTCTTGATTGTTCAAAACAAATACCAAATCAAACCACCCCTGGCTTTTGTACCTGGCTCAGAATATGCAGGTGTGGTGCAAGCTGTAGGGACTGACGTAAAACACTTGAAAGTGGGGCAAAATGTCGCTTGTTTAAGTGGCACTGGCGGTTTTGGTACACATACCCTCGCCCCCGCTGCGTTGTGCATGCCGCTGCCCGATGGTTTTTCGTATGTGGATGCAGCCGCATTCATCATGATTTATGCCACCTCGCACCACGCTTTGGTAGACCGTGCGCAGCTCAAAGCGGGCGAAACAGTCCTCGTTTTGGGGGCAGCAGGTGGCGTGGGTACGGCAGCCATTCAAATCGCGAAAGCTTGCGGAGCCAAAGTCATTGCGGCAGCGTCTACTGATGAAAAATGCGCCTTATGCACCTCCATTGGTGCTGACGCCACCATCAACTACACCACCCAAGACCTGCGCGCCACCCTCAAAACCTTGACGGACGGCAAAGGCCCCGATGTCATTTATGACCCCGTTGGTGGCGACTACACCGAGCCTGCGTTCCGCTCGATTGCCTGGCGTGGCCGTTATCTGGTGGTTGGCTTTGCAGCGGGGCCGATTCCGGCTTTACCCTTTAATTTAATGCTTCTCAAAGGTGCATCGGTCGTTGGCGTATTTTGGGGCGATTTCGCCAAACGTGAACCCCAAGCCAATGCGGCCATGATGGGCGAGTTGGCCTCCTGGTATGCCAAAGGCACGATCAAACCCGTGATCGACAGCACCATGCCCATGTCTGAACTCAAGTCCGCCTATGCCCACATGAACTCACGCGCAGTCAAAGGCAAGCTGGTTTTGGTGAATTAAGGCTATAATCCAAGGCTTGCGGTGGCTGTAGCTCAGTTGGTAGAGTCCAGGATTGTGATTCCTGTTGTCGTGGGTTCGAGCCCCATCAGCCACCCCATATGAATAAACGAAAGCCTGCTACGTATTTTATAGCAGGCTTTTTTTGCTTTGGACTCATGTAGCCACCATGTAGCCGCCAGTACAGTGTTTTGTACCATTTTTGCGTCTTTTTGCCAGATTCCGAATATTGGATTCCACTCATTGAGAGTGAAAACGAGTAGGCTCCAGTAGGGGTAAACTGATTTGCAAACGCCAGTGCACGTTTTTCGTCTTTCTTATCAGAGCAGCGCATGAAAGCGCCAGATCTCCTAAATTTCGACGATTAAGTTCAGCCAAAAACACTTTCAACATGAAATTCAATGACAACCCAACCATTAAAGATGCCTGGTGGGATGAACTTGAGCGTTTTGAATACGATGACAGTGACTTCGACACGGCGGCATGCGCCGAACTGGCTGATGAATTGGAATTGTTCAGGGTCCAGGCGTTCACCGACCCGAACTTTCTCGAGTCGTTTGCTGAATGGGAGGAATACATATGGGACAAGAGATTGTGGCTGGCTCTGGAGCAATGTTGCCATGAAGGGGTGTTGTTGCCTATGGGTCAAAGGGAGCTACGCGTAAAGTCCTGTCCCGAGGAGTTGCTTGTTAGTCTTCGTCATTTTTTTGGGCATTGCCCCACCCATGTCAAGCACCACCTTGCCTTGCAGTACTGGTTAGTGATGAGAATGGAGCGAGCAAGGCGCACAGGAAGCCCCGATTGGCGTCCAGAGACCGCAAAGCCGTGTTCACCTACCAAAGACACTGTTTTCTTCCAGCCCCCGAAACTCACCGTGCGAAAGTACACCGGCTAACGCCAATGGTGCGTGCACTAAGCTGCTTCCTCGCGCAGAGTACTCGCGTAAGCGCGTAACAACATCATCATCTACATATTGCGTGATTCGCGCTCACGTTCGTTTCCGAAGACACAGCCAAAGCAACACGAAGCTGCTTTGTCGAAAGTCCGCCTGTCGGATGGGTGACGAACACGAAGTTTTTGTCGTTGCCATACCGGAGCTGCATCACGGATACGTGGCATGTCTGACAGTAATTCCTACACCAGTACTCGAATTTCCCCCCATTGTGCAGCTCCAGTCTTCGGTTGAGTCTCCAGCTTTCGTCGCTCTGCCCAACGGTAAGCCTTTTCGTGGAGATCTACAGAGGTTTTTCTTAGGGTAATATCAAGCAAGCCAATCAGCGAAACAAGTATAGCCTTAAGGCGAAAAAATAAACGGGTATTTGTCGATAGAGAAGTGAGGCAACGTGAATATATGCCGCAAAGAACAAGCGATAGTACGTTCACACATCTGAACATCTACAAAGGGGAAATTCGTTAGTGACACAGCAGCTGCTTACGCCATACCAAAGCCAATATTATGCGTGGCAACTGACCCGTCGTGCTCCAAGCGACACAGTAGAATCTCTAGCATCCACTTTGGTAGATTCGCAAGTTGACCTCAATCCGCATCAGGTCGAAGCAGCATTGTTCGCCTGTACGAACCCACTATCTCGCGGTGTGATCCTAGCCGACGAGGTTGGACTCGGAAAGACGATTGAAGCGGGTCTTGTCATTTCACAGCGTTGGGCCGAGCGCCGTCGCCGCCTACTGATCATCGTTCCAGCTAACTTGCGCAAGCAATGGCACCAAGAACTGCAGGACAAATTCAATCTGCAGAGCCTGATTCTTGAGGCCAAAAACTACAACACGATCCGTAAGCAGGAAAACCAGAACCCCTTCTTGATGCCGTCCGGGCCTATCATCTGCTCGTACCAGTTCGCAAAGGCCAAGGCTGCCGACATTAAGGACATCAACTGGGATCTGGTCGTGCTCGACGAAGCGCACCGGCTGCGCAACGTTTACAAGACAAGCAACGTCATCGCCAAAACGATCAAGGAAGCCCTTGCGCACGTTCATTCAAAGGTGCTCCTGACGGCAACGCCGCTGCAGAACTCCTTGCTTGAACTCTACGGGTTGGTGAGCATGATCGATGACCGTGTGTTCGGTGATCTCGACAGCTTTCGTGCGCAATTCACCCAGCCAAACAAGGAGCAGGCCTTTGCCGCACTGCGCTCCCGTATTGCGCCAATCTGCAAGCGCACCTTGCGTCGGCAAGTGCAGCAGTACGTTCCCTACACGGCACGCCGCGCCATCGTTGAAGAATTTACACCATCGACCAAGGAGCGCGAACTGTCTGCCCTCGTTGCAGATTATCTGCGTCGCCCGAATCTAAAAGCGTTGCCGGATGGGCAGCGTCAACTGATCTCGTTGGTGTTGTGGAAGTTGCTCGCCTCGTCAACACACGCAATCGCTGGCGCATTGGAAACGATGGCCAAGCGCCTGCAAGGGGTGCTCGACGACACCACGAACATTCCCGACCTCGCCGAAGCGTTGGACGAGGACTATGAATCGCTCGATGAAACCGCCGATGAGTGGAATGACCAGGTGTCTGGCAACGAACCGTCGGCGAGGAATGAGCGCGATGCTGTGGCTCAGGAAATTGAGGAGCTTCGGCACTTTAAATCACTGGCAACCAACATCCGCGACAACGCCAAGGGCAAAGCACTTCTGACAGCCCTGGAGCGCGCATTTGCTGAACTGGAACGATTGGGCGCGCCCAAGAAAGCGATCATTTTCACCGAGTCCCGGCGCACGCAAGAGTACCTGCTGTCGCTGCTGGCTGACACGCACTACGGCGAGGGCATCGTCCTCTTCAATGGCACCAACAGTGATACTCGAGCTCAGGCGGTCTACAAGGATTGGCTGGTGCGACACAAGGGAACCGACAAAATCTCTGGCTCCAAAACGGCCGATACGCGTGCTGCCTTGGTCGAACATTTCCAGGAACGCGGCACCGTCATGATCGCGACCGAGGCGGGCGCGGAGGGCATCAACCTACAGTTCTGTTCCTTGGTCATTAACTACGATCTGCCCTGGAATCCGCAGCGGATTGAGCAGCGCATTGGTCGCTGCCATCGATACGGACAGAAGTTCGATGTGGTGGTAGTCAACTTTGTCGACCGCAGCAATGAAGCTGATGCGCGCGTCTACGAATTGCTGGCCCAGAAATTCCAGCTCTTTGAAGGCGTTTTTGGTGCCAGTGATGAAGTGCTGGGCGCAATCGGCTCCGGCGTCGACTTCGAGCGGCGCATCGCTGACATCTACCAAAACTGTCGCGACCCGGATGCCATCAAGAGCAGTTTCGAGCAATTGCAGCTCGACCTGTCCGGTGAGATCAATGAGGCCATGGTCAAGACCCGCCAGCTTCTGCTGGAGAATTTCGACGAAGAAGTGCAGGACAAACTTCGGATTCGTGCCGACGATAGCAGTAAAGCCCGGAACCGTTACGAGCGAATGTTGATGGATTTGACCAAGGCAGAGCTTGGCGATCACGCCGACTTCGATGCCGACGGATTCAGGTTGCTGCATTCGCCTAGCGCAGACCTTGAGGGGATTGCTCTCGGGCGCTACGAACTGCCCCGCCGCAGCGGCGACTCCCATCTCTATCGCATCGGCCACCCGCTCGCCGCATGGGTTACCCAACAAGCAATAAGTCGACAACTGCCCGGTAGCAGGCTCGTTTTCGATTACGACGGCTACGGCACGCAGGTCAGCACGCTCAAAGCACATCGGGGACAAACCGGATGGCTCACCGTCAGCCTGATTTCCGTTGATGCACTGGGCCAGCAGGAACAGCACCTAATCGTCGCCGCCACCACCGCCCAAGGCGTTGCACTGGCAGAGGATGATCCGGAAAAATTACTGCGCTTGCCCGCACATCAGAAAGCGGTTGACCTGAATTGGGCGACTGATGGCACCCTCGCTGCGGAAATGGCAAGCCGAAAGGTGCAAGTCCTGCGCGCGATCAACCAACGCAATCTCGGCTACTTTGAGCAGGAAGTTGAAAAACTTGATGCTTGGGCCGACGACCTGAAGTTGGGCTTGGAACAGGAAATCATGGGCATCGACTTTGAGATCAAAGAAGTACGGCGCACAGCGGCGATCTCACCCACCCTCGAAGAAAAGCTGTCCCACCAAAAGCGCCAGCGGGAGCTTGAAACAAAGCGTAGCAAGCTCCGGCGCGAACTGTTCACCCGTCAAGACGAAGTCGAAGCACAGCGCAACGACCTTATTACCCAGCTTGAAGTTCAGCTGCAGCAGCATGTTGAGGAACAAACGCTCTTCACTATCGAATGGGAGCTCGTTTGAAGACTTCATTATTCAACATATTACTAGCAGACAATTACATAAGGAGATATAAATGAAATCGCCTTCCGAGCAGTTGGCAGAAGCTGTCCTTCCTTTGTTGGTGAAGGAGGGGCTCTTTCTGCCTGAAGACTCAAAACGATACAAGGACCAGCTAGTGTCTGGCAGAATGAAATCCGAGGATTGGTTCATTGCGGCTCAGAAGTCCTTAGACAAGAGCGAGATGGCAAAATGACCATTCCGTCAATGTCTAGTCTTCTGATCGAAAGCCTCAGAGGCGCTGTTACCCAATTCGAGCTTCCTTTTGAGAAGAACAAAAAGCTCATCCTCATTTATGGTGAGAATGGAACCGGGAAGTCTACGGTATGTGATGCCTTTGATTTGCTAGGCAACGGCAAAGTAGGCTCTCTCGATACGAGAGGCCTGGGAGTTACCCGAAAGTATTGGCCCACACTTGGGAAGACGTTTGCAGATGTTAAGGTAACCTTGGCGACCTCCGGTGGTGACTGTTGCGTCTCCCTAAACAAGGCTGACGTGGTTGTGAGTAATCCCTCACTCCGCCCTCTGGTGGCTGTGCTACGGAGGGCACAGATTCTTGGTCTCATTGAAGCCAAGCCTGCTGATCGCTATAAAGAGATCAGCCGCTTTGTTGATGTGTCTGGCATAGAGGATTCCGAAGCAGCACTTCGCAAGCTTATTAGCGACAAAGCCAGAGAAAACGAGATTGCTGTAGCGCGCGTAGGCGAGAATCGATCAGAGATCCAGCGTTTTTGGCAAGAGTCTAGAGCGCCTGTCAAAGGTGCGGATGCGCTTAGCTGGGCGAAGCAAGAGGTGCTGCAAGATCGCAATCCCTTAGCTGAACGTAAGCGCATATTGGATCAACTGATCACCTTGTGGGATGCACTTTTGGCACACCCTCAAAAAATTGCAGGACTGGACGCACAATTACAAAACAGTGAAACTGAGCTTGTGAGTGCCCAAGAAAGCCTGTCGTCGTTTCAAGAAACAGTTGCACGAGACTACATGGAGTTATTGGATCTGCTAAAGGCCGCACAGGCACACTTCCGCCAGCATCCGATCCAGGATGCTTGTCCGCTCTGCGGTAGCAGCGAAAACGTAGAGGGGCTTGTGGAGAAGATTGACATGCGAATCGAGTCACAGGGGTTATACCGCCAAATGGAGCAGGTTAAGAGGACAGTCGCGGAGAAAAAAGCCTCAGTTCTACAGAATCAGCAACGCCTCGATGATGCCAAAGAGTCTGTACAAAAGGATACACAGGCACTCCAAGTTTACTGCTGTAGAAACGACATACCTCCTGATATAACTATGCCGGCATTTCCGTTGCCTGCCGACACTGGGAAATGGTCGGATTGGCAGATCACGCATCAACCTAGTAGGGATGCATGGTCGAATGCGAGTGAGGCCATAGTCGAGGACAGAAGGTTCATTGCCACATTGAGTGAGTCATTGAAAGTGCTGGAGCTGAATGAGCGAAATGCAAAGGAATTCGATGCCCTCTTGCCTCACCTTAAGAAGATATTGGAACTGGTTGAAGGTGAGCGTAAGAAGTTCACCGATACGATTCTCGCGGGCCTATCGACTAGAGTGGGTGAGCTATACGAAGCAGTGCACCCTGGCGAAGGGGTGAACAAAATTGGTTTGGCGCTCGATTCAGCAAAACGAGCGTCTTTGGAAATTACAACGGAGTTTGGTGGGAAGCTAGACACACCGCCCCAAGCGTACTTCAGTGACTCTCATTTGGACACGCTTGGCCTTTGTGTTTTTCTTGCTTTGGCTGAGCGGGATTCTCCAGAAAGCAAAATTCTTGTCCTGGATGATGTGCTCGGCAGTGTGGATGAGCCCCATGTAGATCGCGTCATCGAAATGATCTACGACGTGACAGCAAAGTTCCGGCATTGCTTGGTTACCACACATTACGGACCTTGGCGGCATAAATATCGCTGGGGCTGGCTGAAGAATGGACAATGTCAGTTTCTTGAACTCACTCGCTGGTCATTTAGCAAAGGCATCACGCATAGTCGAAGTGTTCCCGAAGCGGAACGCCTGCGAAGGCTGCTAGTCGAGCCATCGCCAGATCATCAAGCAATCTGTGCTAAAGCAGGTGTGGTCTTGGAGGCCGTGTTGGACTTTTTGACCCAGCTATATGAGTGCAATGTCCCAAGGCGAGCAGGGAATAGTTACACACTAGGGGACCTTCTGCCCGCCATTGATGGGAAGTTGAAAAAAGCTTTGCGTGTTGAGCATCGTATTGAGGATGGTATGGGTGTGGTCACTTTTGACGTGATGCTTCTGGAACCGCACATAACCAAAATTGCTCAGATTGCGCAGATAAGAAATGTGGCTGGCTGCCACTTTAATGCCTTGTCGTATGAACTTCTGGACAGCGATGCAGTTGCATTCGGAACTGAAGTGTTGGCACTTACTGATGCGCTGATCGACCATGAAATTGGTTGGCCCAGAAATGGAAAGTCTGGTAGTTACTGGGCGACCACAGGTGAAACCCGTAGATTGCACCCATTGAAGAAGCCGAGTTGAACGCCATGCCCGCAATTCAATCCCACTACTTGATCATCTTGAAGCAGGTGCTGAAAGATCGTTTTGTACCATTCCTTCCTCCTCTTCTTGGAACAGGAAGTGCAACCGACCAAACAGCTAAGCAGCTATCGCGGGCCTTCAGCGCCTTCGCATTGCACAAGCTGCTCGACATCACTCCGCAAGCTGCCGCTGCATCCGTCGTGGATGACTTTCAGGATAAAGGTATCGACGCTATCTACTACGACGAGAAGTCGGAATCGCTCTACCTGTTGCAAACCAAGCTAAAGGAATCGGAACAGTTCAAACAAGAGGATGCACTTCCATTTTGTGAAGGCGTGCGACTTCTGCTGAAACAGGACTTCGCGGCCTTCAACGTCAACGTTCAGAATCGACGAGCAGAAATCGAGCGCGCCCTAGATGCGTGTAGCCACATCCATTTGGTTGTGCTTTACACCGGCGATGGAATCTCCAAAACTGCCAACGACGCACTTCAAGCCTTGATCGACGATGAAGACCTCGACGAGGAACGCTTGGTCCAGTCGGTACAGATCTACTCAGCAGTAGAAATCACTCGCGATCTGCTGGCAGAGCAGGCTTATAAACCGGTGAATGCAGAAATTGCGCTTCACAAGCACGAGAAAATTGAGACTCCCCGTATCACTTACTACGGTGTGGTTCGTTTGTCTGATTTGGTGGCGCTGCATCGAACCCACGGCAAAGCGCTTTACGAGCGCAATATCCGCTACTTCCTCGGTAGCACCAAGTCTGATGTCAATAAAGCCATTATGGCGACATTGAACGATAAACCCAAAGACTTTTTCTACCTCAATAACGGCGTCACGGCTGTCTGCGATCTGATTGAGCCGAAGGCGAGCAAAAACGGCGTCAAAAAACTCAAGCTGCGCGGCCTGTCAATCATCAATGGCGCACAGACAGTGGCCTCTGCCGCCGAGTTTGTGCGCCAGCATCCGGGCAAGAGCATTGACGATGCCCGGGTCATGCTCACACTGATCAAGGCACCGGCAGAAGGCCTGTTTGGAAAACAAGTCACCAAGGCCCGTAACCACCAGAACCCAGTCCAGACCGCGAACTTCGCATCCTTAGACGAGAACCAGGAGCGACTGCGCCAAGAGGTCGCGCACTTTGATTTTGAGTATCACTATCGACCTGAAATCGCAGCCACGAAAGGAATCAAGGCAATTACGCTCGACGAGGCCTTGCGTGCATTGGCGCTGCTGCAGAACGACCCGCGCTATCCGGTTTGGCTGAAAAGTGAACCAGCACGACTGGCAAATCCGGAGTCCGCTGAATATCAGACATTGTTCTCGCCGGAACTGACTGGCGCGACGCTGATCAACGCCGTCCTGAGCTATCGCGCGATCCGATCTATGGTGCTGGACAACGAACAAAAAGCATCGGCGAAGAGCCAGGAGCGATTGATCTACCGCCACGGCACCCATGTCATCACGGCCGCAATGATGAAGCGGCTGCGGAATCGCATTGGTGCGGCGGCGGTAATCGATGCCGCCACGATCCCTGCGTTGATCAGTCAGCCGCTGGATCAGCTCCGACAAGAGGCATTTGACCTTGCCAAGGATCACCTGAAGTTTGAGGGGCCGTTGGCCTACTTCCGCAACCAGGGACACGTTGCGTCCTACCTCGCCGACTTGATGGAAAAACACTACGTGCTGGCCGCCGACCCAGCGGTAGCGCCGCTACGAAATATTCACAGCGCAGCGGATGCCTACCCAAGAAAGCGCTTGATTGATTATCTGGCGAGCCGCGCGCAGCAACTATGAGAGCAATGCCATGAACAAACAAAAACTAGAACTCACTTGGATTGGCAAGGAGAAGCGGCCCAAGCTAGAGCCCCGCATTTTGCTCGCAGATCCGGAGAAGTCCCACCACGCAAAGCATCGAGTATCGAACAACGACATCTTCGATAACCGACTTATTTTCGGGGATAACCTGTTGGCGCTCAAAGCCTTGGAGCAGGAGCTCACGGGTAAGGTGAAATGTGTATTCATTGATCCACCGTACAACACAGGAAGTGCATTTGAGCACTACGACGATGGTGTCGAGCATTCGATTTGGTTGGGTTTGATACGAGACCGCTTGGAAATTATTCGCCGACTTTTGGCACCTGACGGCTCACTTTGGATTGCGATTGATGACAACGAGGGACATTACCTAAAGGTGCTGTGTGACGAAGTATTTGGTCGTAACGCATTTGTCGCCTCAATGGTTTGGGAAAACTTCTACGGTAGAAGTAATGCAGCCGCGATTTCTCCCGCACACAACTACATCCTCCTTTATTCACCTATGGGGCAGGATTGGAAGAAAGTACGCAATCTTCTTCCTCGAGGCGAGGAAAGCGCAAGCAAATACAAGAATCCAGACAATGATTCCCGAGGCCCTTGGCGTTTAGGACCCATTTTTGCCGCAGGGGAGCGGCACGATGGGCTGATGTACACCATAACGACGCCATCAGGGAGGAAGGTAAGCCCTCCTAAGGGTAGCCATTGGCGGATGCTGGAGGATCAATTTTGGAAAATGGTAAACGAGGGGCGAATCCTGTTTGGAGAAAAGGGCGACAACAATCCAGCAGTTAAACTTTTCCTCAGTGAGGTTCAGGAGGGGTTAGTCCCACGGACATGGTGGTCGCATACAGAAGTCGGGCACTCACAAGAAGCCAAGAGAGAAATTCAAGCTTTGTTTCCTGGCGAAATTCCATTTGATACGCCAAAGCCGGAGAGGCTTCTCAGTCAAGTAATTACTATCGCGACGAATCCTGGAGACATCGTTCTCGATTCGTTCGCTGGTTCTGGAACAACTGGGGCGGTTGCCCACAAGATGGGGCGTCGCTGGATCATGGTGGAACTCGGGAACCATTGCGACACATATATTGTTCCGCGCCTTAGGAAAATCATTGACGGAGAGGATCAGGGTGGTGTCAGCAATGCGGTGAATTGGCAAGGCGGAGGAGGATTTCAATACTACAGACTCGCACCTTCACTGGTCGTAAATGATCGTTGGGGGAATTCGGTGGTAAATCCAGAGTACAACGCTGCGCATCTAGCAGAGGCCCTTTGTAAGCTCGAAGGATTCACCTATGCCCCGTCCGAAGTCCAATGGTGGCGACACGGGCATTCGAGCGAGCGCGACTTCATCTACGTCACCACACAGAACCTCGCAGCCGAACAATTGCAGGCTCTCTCGGATGAGGTAGGCAGCGACCAAAGCCTTTTGGTGTGTTGTGCAGCGTTTCATGGTGTGACCGCAGCCAAGGCATCAGAACGCTGGCCGAATTTGACGCTGAAGAAAATCCCCAAGATGGTGTTGTCCCGGTGCGAATGGGGCCACGACGACTACAGCCTGAACGTGGCCAATTTGCCGATGGCCAAGATTGAGAAGTCAGATCCCATTGCTGCGGCGAATAGCAAGTCATCGAAAAACAAGAAAGTCGCACCCGGACAGGGCGGACTGTTTGGGGAGAATGAATAATGAATGCACGCGTCCTGAATGCTGTCACCGGTCGATTGTCTCTTCGTCCGCCCCAGGCGGAATCTCTCGTGAAACTGGTGCACGCGCTCGAAGCCGCACCTGAGTTGCTGGGACACGAGCGTGATGTCTCGGCCATCCTGTCAACGCTTAAGGCCGAGTTCCCCGCTCTGGAAGACTTCGAGCGGGAATTTCCGTCGTTGTGCTTTGCGCTTGCCACTGGCGTCGGCAAAACCCGGTTGATGGGGGCGTTTATCGCCTACCTGCATCTAGCACACGGCATCAACAATTTCTTCGTGCTGGCACCCAACCTGACGATCTACAACAAGTTGATCGCTGACTTCACGCGCAACACGCCGAAGTACGTATTCAAGGGCATAGCCGAGTTTGCGCAGCAGTCCCCGCTGATCATCACAGGCGACAACTATGACCAGACTGGTGCAGTCGTTCAAGACCAATCGATGGGCTTCGCCCACGACGTGCGCATCAATATTTTCAATATTTCCAAGATCAACTCCGAGGTGCGGGGCGGCAAGGAACCGCGCATTAAGCGGATGAAAGAAGTGCTGGGAGACAGCTACTTCAATCATCTGGCAAACCTGTCAGATCTCGTGTTGTTGATGGACGAATCGCACCGGTACCGTGCCAGCGCTGGGGTGCGCTCTATCAACGATTTGAAACCCCTGTTCGGGCTGGAGGTCACCGCAACGCCCTTCGTTGAATCGACGCGTGGGCCGGTGCCGTTCAAGAACGTGGTGATGGACTATCCGTTGGCACGGGCAATGGAAGATGGTTTTGTCAAAGAGCCTGCCGCCGTTACCCAGCGTAACTTCGACGCCAAGGCACACACGCCAGAGGAGATTGAAAAGGTCAAGCTGGAGGATGGAGTGCGCCTGCACGAGACCACCAAGGTCGAATTGCTGACCTATGCCCGAGAGAACGGTGTCAAGGTGGTGAAGCCCTTCATGCTGGTGATTGCGCGTGATACCACCCACGCTGGGCAACTTTTGGCGCTTCTGGAATCAGAAGCCTTCTACGAAGGACGTTATCAAGGCAAGGTGATTCAGGTCGACTCCAGCCGCACTGGCGTGGAAGAGGAAGAGATGATCACGCGCCTGCTGGCCGTAGAAAGCGTGGACGAACCAACCGAGATCGTGATCCACGTCAATATGCTCAAGGAAGGCTGGGACGTGACCAACCTCTACACCATCGTGCCGCTGCGTGCCGCCAACGCCCGCACGCTGATCGAGCAGTCTATCGGTCGTGGTCTGCGTCTACCTTATGGAAAACGAACAGGTGTGGCAGCTGTGGATCGCCTGAACATCGTCGCACACGACAAGTTTCAGGAGATCATCGACGAGGCGAACCGTGGCGACTCGCCCATTCGTCTGAAGCAAGTCATCCTCGATGCGCCAAGCGCTGACGACAAAAAGGTCAGCGTGCAAGTTGGTTCGGGCGCAATGACGCGGCTGGGCCTGACCGATGCGCCCGTCGTGGCCGATGCTCCGACGAACGCCGGTACGGCTCCGACGGCCCCGGCATCTGCCCCTGTCTTCACCACAGACGCGGAACGGCAGGCGGCTCGCGTCGTGATGGAAGTAATTGGAAAGTACGAAGTCAGACGTGATCTAGTTCCTACCAGCAGCGCACTGCTCACCCCCGAGGTTCAATCAGCCATCCTGGCCGAAGTCACCGAGCGCTTGAAGCCGATACAAGGCAACTTGTTGGCGAGCGTCGATGACGGGCAACCGAAGCTTGATCTGTCAGCCGTGGTGGCAAAAACGACGGAGATTGTCGTTCAGCAGACCATCGACATTCCCCGCATCGCCGTGGTGCCGACCGGCGAAGTCACCACGGGCTTTCATCCGTTCAAGCTCGATGTGGCCCAGTTGCACCTGCAGCCGGGCGAGCGCGAGATCATCATTCACAACCTGCACACCAACGAGCAGGACACGCTGGCATCCGAGGTTGGCCTTAAAGAGCAACGGCCAGAGGACTACATCGTCCACGCACTGGTGGACTTTGATGACATCGACTACTTCACCCATGCCGATCTGCTGTACGAACTAGCGGGGCAAATGGTTCAGCATCTGCTGGGGTATCTGTCCGAGATTGAAGCGCGCAGCGTGCTGGATCGGGATCGCCGCCTGATCGCCCGCGAGATTCACGCGCAGATGATGGCGCACTTTTGGGAAGAAGCGACCGAGTACGAAGTACAGGTTAGTCGAGGCTTTACCGAACTGAAGCCCTGCAACTACACAGCCACGGCAGGACAGACGGCGCACCATTTCCGTGAAACGCTTACCGAGACCGGGCGTATCAAGCAGATGCTATTCGGCGGTTTTTCGCGGTGCCTGTATCCGCTGCAGAAATTTGACTCTGACACCGAGCGCCGCTTTTCCATCATCCTGGAGCGTGATGCCTTGAAGTGGTTCAAACCCGCCAAGGGACAGTTCCAAATCTATTACAAGCTGGGCACGGAGCAGCCGGAGTACATCCCTGACTTTGTCGCCGAGACAGATACGACCATCTACATGGTTGAAACCAAGGCGCGCACGGACGTCAATACTCAAGAGGTTCAGGCCAAAGCCGCTTCTGCAGCTCGTTGGTGCAAGCACGCATCGGCACACGCAATTGAAGTCGGAACAAAGGCGTGGAAATACGTTCTCATACCCCATGACGAAGTAGTGGAGTCAAAGCGATTTCATGATTTTTCTCGTTTTGTGATTAAATCAGCTTCTAAACTCTCACAATTCGACAAGTCATCCGTTGGCTGATGAATGAACCACTGGAAGGAAGCCATCCGAAAAGGTGCGAACAACGGATTCAGGCGTCAGAACTCGTACCAAAGTTGACAATGCGGGTTGCATCTGAAGGTCTGAATAGCCTGCAAAGGACCAACGCTTGAGCCCCTGGTGCCAGACAAGAAACGCCTCACGGTTAATATCCACCACTGTACCCAACGGCAGACTGGACAGCGGCGCTAGAAAAGTGACTTTCGCACCGTTTGGATCAATGCGCTCGCCATGAAGCACTTTATCGATTTCGCTAATTGATGGATTCGATACCGAAAATCGTTTGTCATTAGCGGTCAGCCAACTGGCTTTGAACTCATCATATCTCTCGCGTCTACAGGATGCACAGGGTCGATGCCCTGCTGCAAAGGCGGTTGCTTCATCAAGGAAAAACAACTCGGAGTAGGTGGTTCGACCGAATACTTCGCGCTTACGCCCTTGAAACTCTAGCGCACAGGTAACCCATGGTTTACGTTGCCAATCGCGAACAATCTGTTGCTGGTCGTTGTGAAGCATGCCGCGATTACCAAGCAGGGAGCCGCGTGCATTGACGGCACGCAGACACCCCCACGGATCCACTCGATTCTGTATTGTCATCGCTAACCTCCATAAAAATTATGCATTCAGCCCAATAAATGGGCGTCCTCCGCCGGAGACTAACGTGCTGGTCCTGGTCCTGGTCCTGGTCCGGGCACCGCCGGCACCCCCGCAGAGTTCGATCGGGACAGATTTTCTGGTGGTGGTTGAGGCATGTCTACGTTTGTTCTTTTGAGTCTGTCATCAACCCTTATGATGAATACAAGCGCTAGCAGCAGGAGAAGTGCCTTAATTAGTTGCACAATCATGATGATTCCTTTTCTAGTCAATCCTTGAATAAAGTTGCGTCCAACTTAGACCAAAGAAATTTCTGGTTTGCTCTCAGAGCCCACAATTGCGATGAGGATGGGTTTTGTCGGCCGGCCCGCTTACTTTCCACATCACTTGCTTCCAAGTTCGACTTGTAAAGCAGCCAAGTCAGATGCGCTCAGATCAAACCATTCGCCTTCAAGGCGCTTGTGAGCAAAGCGCCGATGCAAACGAAGCTCTGCAGCCGAATAATCATCGAACCAGCCAGTCATCAGAACTTCGATCGGAAAAGGGAGCTTGACGCCAAAAAGGCGTGTCCGATCGTGGAGCCGTTTTGATTTGCCAATTTTGTATCCATGCGGTGATTTGATGACATAGATATGGCCTGCTCTCTGAGGCTGTATCAACTGAGTGCCTGAACTTTTTCCAACCAGTAGGTCTGGGAACAGTTCGACGCAGCGACGCTCAAGTTCATATCGACCGGCAACACCGGCATCGAAGTTAAAGTGATTCTGCTGCCAGAATCTCTGGCCCTGAGTGCTCGGATGCAGATCAAATCGGGCGCTGCGCCAATCTATTTCCATTGCCTGGCCCAGCTTGACTACAAGTCCGACTGCGCGCACTTCGCCAATTCCAAATGCGGCGTTGTATCTCGCCGCCAGAACGCAGTTACCGACTCTGACTTTGGCGGCCAGTTCATGTGAGTGATCTGGTAAACGACGCGCTTGAGACCATTCATCGAGTTGTTTGGATGTGTCGTAGCTTAGACGGAAAAAGTTGCTTTGGGCCATGGTTGTACTCCGGTTGAGTATGAAACAAGTTGCTGCTTGATGGCCTACCGCCGACGGGCTAGTCCATCCACCCGGCGGCTGACCTCTTGACGCTCTGCTTCTTTCTTGAGAATCGGGTTTTCGGCTAGCCAGACAGATGTACGACGCATCCCACGTTCAATTGAATTTTGGCCATTCGCATCCTGATCCGCCAGAAGTTGTTGGATCCGCTGTAATGCGTTGCAATGGCTTGTAGGAGAAACCCAAACTACATCTGCCAGCATTTCCAACCCTTCTAAATCGAGTGGCAGAAGGTATGCCCCTCCTTCTCCTCCTGGTTGGTACAAGGTTGGAACCAAGCGCTTGCCTTCTGGGTGCGGATAAGCTATGAGCCAGAAGTGATCCTGGAGAAATTCATTTGGAGCACCGCGCTGCATAGTCTGGCCAAATGGGTTTTTCTTTTCAGGATTCCACTCGTCTTTTGGTATTGGAAGGGAGTCGGTATTTGCATTTTTGAGTTTGAATACTTGCTCGTCAACAGCCTGAAAATAAGCTGCGCGATTCAATTTGGGATCAGGCAAGTCCCATAAAAGCAAATGTCCGAGGGGTGCATGCGGCACATAGAAAAAGTCGTCATTTTGCAACGCCCCTGTCTCAAAACCATAGAGAAACCAACTATACATATGTGTGCGATAAAAATGGTTCCGCCGGATGAAGGCCTGGTTCAGATCAGTGGCGATTGCATATTCTTTTGAATAGTCATCCTGTTTTTCATAATTTAATTCTTGTTCATCCATCGCATACGGTGTATAAAGTGGCCAGCAACATTTATCACCTTCTACTACACCCTTGCACTTGAGTTTGGCTGTCTGACGATAGGTCTCAAACAATCCAAACTCACGATCAAGATCATCAACAATATGCTGTAAAGCTACATGAATTGCATCCAACTCTGAAAATTCATTCTCGGTTCGACTAAGTGGAGTCAAGCGCGTCCCAGCCAAGAGCGGTTCGCCAATAACACTTGCGCTGCTGCCCAAATAATAGGCCAGCGTTTCAATTAACCGAATGTACTTGTCCGCATCCAAACGGAGGGATCGTTTGTGAGAATTCGTGCCAGGCGGTAATGTGAGGCGATACAGCTCCTTCGAGTCAGTATCCCCAAATGCTTTTCTACACAGCTCGGTCTTGCTCACACCCAAGGCTTTCAATTGTGGCTGGTCGTCCACTAACCGACTGTGCAGACGGCTGGCTATCACAGCAGCTTCATCATGCGTCAACTTCCTGGAGTGTCCACCTTTGCCATCGCCATACGCAGCCCGGTGTATCTCGCTCCAGGCGTCCCGGCCACTTGCAGACTTCCATTTATGGGCTAATTGTGCCTTGTGAATAGCTTGTTGGGCCAAGTCTCTCGCCCTTGCCTCGCCTGAGCTCTTTGAGCCGGATTCTTGATTTGTCATGATCGTTCCTTCCAGGCAGATCAGTGGCGAGTGACGCGTTTGGTGCGCCATCCCACTGTCACGATATTTCCATTGTCTGCAAGAACCATATAGGCATCAAGCAAGTCTCCCATCCGATCTACGATCTGCGATCCTACATCTCGCTGCAATTGTTTTCGACTGCACTTATCAAACCAGAGAAGTTCTGCTCCATGCTTGTCATGCGACCTGGCGCCGTAGCTCTCTAGCCAGTCAATGATCAATTGAGGAACACCGCGTTGCTGGCAACGGGTAACTGCATGCTTTGTCATCGTATTCATTGCTGATCTCCTTGTTGCTGAACATGGATCTAATTTTGCTGAATACCGGATCACGCGACAACACCCGATTGAGTCATAAAAAGTAGCGGTTTTGGGAAGTATGCCAATATTTTCGGGAAATCAGTATATTTTTTCGGGAAATTTCAGCATCCAATTTCAACTTTGGCCTGATTCGTGACTACGAACACCCGGCTAATTCATCTCAATGGACGGACTGTCGATGCGGAAGTCCCAGACAAGCACAGATAGCCAAACAAGTTCCCTGCAATTTTTCATCAACTAATCAAACAGAGTCATAAGAAGCTTCAGTCTCCTCATGGCTGAATTAAGTTCCTTTTTCAGCTCCACACTTCCAGCAGCATACAAGCCATGTTTGTAGGCATTCTTGTTGCCCTTGGGTGCGCCAGGGCTGTTGCCACCATGCATCCGGCATCGCAGTTTTCCATGGACAGCTGGGGCTTCACAAGGTGCTCCTGAGCGTGTTTTCGCCCCGCAACGCGGTGCTTCGGCCAGTTGCATGGGGTTGTTCCCGTGTTTCACTTTTTCACCCCCGGCAACGAAGGCATCCCCCCGGACTGCAGAGAGCCTGCCACCACCGTCTGGCCGCCATTGACGGTGACATGCTGGACCGTGACCGTTTGATTGCCACCGGTTTTGATGCGATGCAAGGTCTGCATCCCTTGCTGATAGACGGTCATCATGCGCGCACCGGAATTGAGAAGACGTGCCATTTCCACACTGTCACGCTTTTGCATGGCCTGATCAATGACTTTGAAAGCCGTCTGGTGTGTCAATGCCATTTGATGGACCAGCATTTTTTCCAGACTATTTGCACAGTTGGCGGACTGGGCCGCATCAACGCCCAGCGCCAATACATCAATGCCGCCCTGGGTGAGCAAATCGGTGCGGTCCATACTGGCCTGGATGGCTGCAACATCCGGACTGGCCAGGGTGTTGCGTATCGCAAAGCCACCTTTCCCATCGGTTCGTTCTGATTCGCTCGGGATCACCTCCCCGGCCCGGATGCTCGGTACAGTGCAAAGTTCAGTCGCTTGCTGGGCTGCGACATCACTGAACTGCGCAGCGATTTGACTATCTATAAGGGCCATGGGATCGTCCGAAGCCTCCTGCATTGCGACAATTTTCTTATCCAGGAGCGCCTCTTGCTGCAACTTGGTAACCTCTTTCATGGTCTTGTTCATCAATTTTCCCTTATTCTGATTGCTCAAGTAGCAAGTTGGAGCCAGCCGTCAACGTATGCTTGGCCTGGCATTCTGAGTTTTGGGTGTGGGTTACGTTCATGGCATGCTTGGTAGTTAGGCGAGAGTGCTTTATTGGTTGTAGGCGTACCAAAGTGCGGCACCCACACCGCAACGCAAGCCAAAGCGACTACTCCGACCTGCGGCGATACAAACATGACAACTAAAGTGATGGACGTGGTAGGCAGTGGCCAGTTCGCGCCAGGCTGCTGGATCAGCAATTGGCTCCGGAGCGTTTTCTGGCTCTGATGTGAGCCAGCTGAGCAATTCAACCTTGTGCTGTCGAACGAGTGAGCGCAGCTCATCAGTCAGATGACTGGCCGGTTTGACTAATAAGCGACCATCCGCCTCTGGGGTGACCGTCACTCCAGCCTTGTGCAGACTTTCAATGATGGTTTGAACTGTAGCCATTAAATCCACACTTGATCTTCAATACTGTCGATTTCGGCTTGCGAACTGTGCGAACTGTGCGAACTATCAGCATTCACAAGGGTTTGCGCCTGATTTTCAGGTTTACGAACTGTGCTAACTGTGCGAACTGTTGCTATGGTTGTCGGGCTGAGTTCGCAAGGTTCGCAGAGTTCGCTTTCTGAAATAACGTCCGCTAACCCGCGTGGATACTCACTATTCGCAGAGTTCGCAGAGTTCGCACCAGTCAAACGATAAATCTTTGTCGCGCTGCCCGGTGAACCTTTCGGACGCGGTATTGATTCAACTTTGATGCGGGGCGGGTTACTCGAAAGAAGCTCATCAAGTGCAGCGTCAATCCGGATTTTTGATGTGTGCCCTTGAAAGCAGCTTGCCGTTAAGTCTTTGCGAGTCGCCTTCTTTGTATCAGTCAGGTAGCTGATGATCTTTTGCGCCGTGTCGTTGGTTTCTTCCATGGCCACCTCGTCGGCTGCGTTGCCAAAAATGAACTTGATACTGTCCACGCTGTAGCGAACCCAGGCCAGCGCAGCATTGACGTGATGAACTTCCACGGTGGTGGTCAAGTCGCACAGCGCGAACAACATCGCTATACGTAGCAGCATGGGGGCGCGGCGCTCGATCAGGGCGGTGATACGCTCGCCCGCTGAGTTGTCGTTCAATTCGCCGTGATAGAGCTTTTCGTAACGTTTGATGGCCTCTGGCGACAACTCCACGCGCATATGGTCTTTTTCTGCCCAGCGCTCGGCCTTGCAGAACGTCAGGACTTCATGTACGCGTACAGCCAGGGCGTCAACTTCCTCCTGACGCGTAGTGCATGGGAAGGCCAGCAGCTTTGTACGCTCGGCCCAGAACATCATGAAGCGGTTGGCAAAGCCGTTCGTGAGGTCCCGCGAAGCCATTAGGGACAGCAGTTCCGAAGGTGTCACTGCGCCGATCATGGCGATATGCGGATCAGTTGCCCAAAGGCGGCTGCTTTTCGTGGCGGGCTTCATGCTCACGCCGTCCCAGCAGTCGCGTAGCGCTGCCGACAAGGTGTTGCCATCGCGCTTGCCTTGTTGCAGGACGTTGGCAAACTCGGATTCGATCACCAGCAGGCGTTTGTCCAGGATGGCTTCAACTTCGGTTTGGCCATCTTTGTAGCCGTCATGAATCAGGTACACCAGGCCTTCACGGCTTGATAAGCCACCACGGTGCACTTGAGGCGTGGTGTCTTTGCTGAGCGCTTTCAGTGCCCGCTCGATTCGGCTTATAAGTGTTGTGGCATCCCCTTTGCGGCCACGGCCAGAGCGGCCAATGTGTAGCATGAACAGGCGCGCATGGTGCCAGGTGTTGCCCACGGTCATATAAGGTCCGCGCCCTACAGCGCAGCTCATAAAAGCCATGAAGTTTGCAGCGATTGCGTAAGGATTAGCTTCGGTCGCATCGCCACCAGCACGCGCTACATTGCCGACAAGCCCGTAAAGGCAGGCATGATCAGGACGCGGCGCATTGCGGTGGTTGTCTGGCAATTCATCTTCAGCGGCTTCCTTCAGAACTTGAAAATCGTTATTCATGGCTTTTGCCCCCCTGATAAACGTCTGCCCAGTCGCTGTCGGGTTTGGATGGCGTTAATGTTTTTGTTGTAAGTCCGGCTTTGATGGCCCGTTGCGCCAGGACGGCGGCGGCCTGCTGGCCCGTTGAGTCGTTGTCGGCAAAAATAACGACGCGCTCGATACCGCGCGGCCAGTAGAACCCGCTCAAAGCGTTTGCGCAGTACGCGGCCACCACAGGCAAACCAGAACCCAGCGAAGCAGCGGCGGCGGTTTCTATGCCCTCGGCAATGCCCAGGACGCCACCACGGTGCGCAGCCAGCGGAATGCATGCGCCAGTCAGCAAACCCGCTGCCGGGGTCAGCTTTTTGGGTGTTGGAACATCAGCTTTGCAGCCGTCGCCCAGATATGTTCGGTGAATGGCAAGCAATTGGCCGTCACGACCGACCAGCTTTGCAAGCATAGTGGGGTAAGAGCCTAGATGGTGGAATTCGCCTTCATCGTCGCATTCCCAGTACGCCAGGCCCGGATGTAGCCTGATGCAAGATGGGATTGCCCAGTCGCCCAGTTCACGCGCTACCAGGTAACGATCAACTGGATCGCCCGACTGCACCCGTTGCGAGCAGGCCCACAACTCGGCGTTACGAAGTGCATTTTTCGCCCACTGTGAACGCTGCTCGACCAGGCGTTCCTGCTGAGCTTGTTGAACAAGTTGCTGCAAGTCGAAACGTACTGCAGGGGATGCCGGCATTTTCGCCGTCCAATGACTGCTGATGCCTTGACGGAAACAGCCAAACACGCCGCCGACATAGTCATCAAACAACTTTGCCCAGCCGGATTTGTGTGGACCAAAGCGATGAAACTTGCCAGGTTCCAAGGTTTTTGGCGAATAACCAAGCGCTTGATGAATGGCTCCCAGGAAATCGGTCAATGAGTTGAATTGAATCAAGATGCCTCTCCTTAGACGTTATCCAAGGAGGCGGCACCTGATCCACGATTGCCAGAGGACGCGGCAAAGTTAACGCCATCTTGATCGTTCAGTACTTCTTTTTTGTGGAGCTGGGCGTTTCTAATTTGGCTCTCGAAACGCTGAACCAACTGAACTGCCAAATGTGTAGAGAAGGCATAAGGCAGTAAGCCCAATGCCAGCGCATAAATGTAGGGCTTCATTACGCGACCCCCAGCAACTTCTTGGCGCCAGCAGTAGGCCATGCCAATTTGCCACAAACTCGCAGAGGACGCAGACCCTCGGGAAAAGTCTCGTAACAGGCTTTTACCCTCCATGTTTGCGCGGCCATGTTGGAATAAAAAGCCAGTTCTGCGGTCGTCAGATTAGGCTTGGTGACATTCTCAAGTGGCGGATATGGCGCGATGAACTGTTGCGGGGCGGTTGCCTCGCGCATCGCTTGGATGCTTGTCTGGGTTGCGGTCTTCATGAAATGGGCTCCAAGTAGCACCGCTTGCTTGCGATGCAACACCGCGGAATTGCGATGCATGGAAACTCATTCTGTTCACATCTGCGCAGCCGAGAAATTCAGGAGTAAGTCATGACAAAGTCACGAGAAAGTCACGAGAACTAGACCTACAGTTTATGCCGAGTAGTGGGTAAAGTACTCATGTTATGCATTATTTGTGGCAACGAATCAGCAGGATTTGCATTGGAAATCAGTTTGTTATTAGCCTTCGCCCACGCAATCGCATCAGCCTCTTTCCAACGCCTTTTCCCAGCTTTGGCAGAAGCAAGCTTGTTATCTACGGCATTGCTCATATCGCCTACAATAGTTGGCCATTCGTGCTTATGCTGGGCAATCATTGCCGCTTTTGTCATGCTGAGTTCTGGGACGGTAGCGGTGTTTCGTCTTGGCTCGTTCTCTGGCAATAGCTCCACGCCACCGAATGCGTTCCCATTCTGTACAGTCGGGGAGTTGGGAGTATTCGACGCAAAAAGTGCATCAATTTTCTCGTTTGCTTCTCTAATTTCATCAGCTCGCTGAGTCGCATCAAATGCATTATCCACAGGACGCCGTTCGCTCATTTTCTCAATGATGTATCTTTGCTCGGCAGCGTGATTTACGCTAGAGTCCACGCCCGAGGCAAGCATGTCCTTGCGTCTGATTATTTGCGCGAGTTCGGCGCGCAGTTCGGGTAACATTTTGTTCCGTTCATTCATCTCAGAAGCGGTCGCAGCCCTGCTTAGTTCAAGCGATTCAATATCTGCTCTCACCTTACCCTCGTGAAATCGCACTCCGCGCCACAGCATCCGATACTTTTCAAGCTCAGTCTGTTCGTGCTCTTCGTCCACAAAGACAACGTCAATTAACGGCTTGTATGCATCAAAACCATCCATGAATGCACGTTGTGTCTCTAGGTCTGAAATTGACGGGGAAAAATTTAAAATTCCTTCTTTTCCAAGTTCTTTCGCCGTCATGCTCTCGACCTCACTTTCCGTAAAAGCTCGTCGATAAAAGCCATAGCACTTGTCGTGCAGCGAAATAAAATCATTTTTTCTGACAAACACACCAGCGGGGAGTTGCTTCGACAAATCGCGTATCCGTTCTTGAAATCCAGATTTCTGCGAAATTTCTGCCGAACTGATTGAGTCAGTTAACACCTTGAGCGTGGCGCATACGTTTTCCACCCAACATGCACTATCGATAGCCTTAGGGGGTCTACTTTGATTGCGAAAGGCTTGAAACCCGAGAGATTGATAAAACTCCTCAACCCTTGCCAATGCCTGGGCTAAGCAATCCGGACTCATTGCTTCCCAGGTGGTAACGAACGGAATCGCACGAAGAGGTATAGCCTCCCGGCCTTCAATCCAAACAATGACGTTCATACCACCCCTTTCATGGTGTCATTTCATTAGAAGCCCCAGCAGACGAGTGAAGGCATCCCGCTTTTCAGCCGCTAAGCCTAGCTAAGTCAAAACTGATAGGCTGCATCCAATTTGCGTGACAACGTCCGCCTTCTGACTGGCGCCTTAAGCTTGGTGACCTTGACCATAGGTGCCATGCCCGCCGTGGCGGCCATGTCGATCAAGGTGTCGAGCGAAAACAGGTTCAACTTGCCGCGCATCAGGTCAGATATGCGGGGCTGTGTCACGCCAAACAGGGCTGCGGCTGCGCCTTGGGTCATATCACGCTCCTGGATGGCCGCGCTCAATTCCATCATCAAAGCTGACCGGGCCTTCATGCTGGCGGCTTAGGCCGGGTTGCGGGGGGTTAAACATGCTGGTCATCGTCTTAATGAGCTAGTTCAGGCACCACGCTAAGTCGCAAGCCCACGGCATGCAGCACTTTATGCACAGTGTCTAAGGTAGGGTTTCCGTTTTCACTCAAAGCACGAAAAAGCGTTTTATCACCCACTGACGCACGACGCGCTACTTCGGCCATGCCGTGCGCTTGGGCAACTTTTCTGAGTGCAATGACCAATGCGGCGGGGTCTTGCATTTCGATAACCGCTTCAATGTATGCGGCCGCTTCTAATGGGTCTTTTAACGCTGTCAAAAGCGTTTCATCGTAACTTGTATGTCTTGGCGCGTTCATGGTTTACCTCGTAGTTTCCAGTCGTTCAAATAGTCGATGGCTTGGTTGATTGCGCGGTCTTGGTCGCTCTTATCGCTACCGCAAAGTAATAAAACCATCACTGCCCCTTGGCGGCTTAAATACACCCTGTAGCCCGACCCAAAATCAACTTTCAATTCCATCACCCCAGCCCTAAGCGCTCTGCAGTCCCCCAAGTTACCCGCTGCAACGCGCTCTAGCCGTGCCCTGATTTTTGCCCTGCCTTGCCGGTCGCTCAAGCTCTCAAGCCAATCGCGAAAAGGCACTTTGCCTGCCGGGTCGTTATATTCAACAATCTCCATAATGGTATCTTAAAAAGTACTGTCTGTGTTTTATTTCGTTATTCAAGCCACTACTGCGCGTAACTTTCCGATTGTTTTGTCTGCAACAAACGTCACACCGGCTTGCTCCAATATCCAAGCTTCAATCTTTTCATGGTGAACGCGTAGAAGCTCCAACGGCCGTACCTTGTAATGTTTCTCAGCGGTCGCGCTGGGTTTATGTCCCTGTATCTGTGCCACCACGCCAGTGGGGGTTTCCAGCCACTCGGTCAAACTGGCAAACGAACGGCGCAGACCGTGCAAGGTCAACCCTTCCAACCCAGCGGCTTTGCAGGCGCGCGTATGCGGGTTATTGGGCTCAGTTAGGCAGCCCGTGCCACTGGTGGGGCTTGAAAACACCCATTCATTGCGTCTTGGCAAGGCGGTTAGCAAGTGCAACATATACGGGGTTGCAGGTATTTCACGGGTGCCCTCCACTTTGTCACGGATATTGATTCCCTTCCATTGGGTGTTGATGTCCTCCCAGCGCAGCGCCAGCACTTCACCCGGCCTTGCGCCTGTCAGCAGCATAAATTGCAGGCAAGCGGCAATGACCGGGTTTTGTATCTGTTGCACAGCGGCGAACCAAGCGGCCAATTGCTCACGCTGGAGCACGTCCGATTTAGTCCCAGCCTTCCCCAATGACTCGCGGGCCTTCTTGGTCTTGGCTGGGTTCTTTGCAGGTAGCAGGGCGGCATATTCGGATTGTTCACCGCACCATGTCAGAAACACCGTCAGCAGACGCCATGCCAGGCGGGCCGATGATGCGCGGGTTTTGCCTTCTTTCGCAGCCCACGCCTCGATAGTGGCTTGGTCCAGGTCTTTGAGCGCCAGCGGCATCAATGCGGCCAGCGGCCCCGGCTTGGTCAATTGCTTGCCACCCCCACGCCGGCCAGACGGCAAGCCCCCAGCTTTGGCCTTGTCGATATGGTCGCGGTAATGCAGGTCGCCCCAATGTGGGCGGCGTTCTTCAATATAGGCAGCCCATACTTCGCCCACGGTAAGGGCAGCCACCTTGTCGGCTTCCACCTTGGCAACAGCAGCGGCTTTCTTTTCGACGGCGGCGGCTTGCCGGTCGCGCTCCACCTCGCGGGGGTCGGCGCCAGCGTCCAGGCTCACGCGCAGGCGGTTGGCCTCGGTGCGGGCGGCTTCAATCGTCCACGCTCTCACGTCCCCAATGGTGCGGCGGATGGTCTGGCGGTTGAGCTTGGCTTCAAACACAAACGCCTTAATGCCATCGGGGTTTTTGGCACTGGCTGGGGTTACACGCACGCGCAGGCCGGGCGCTTTGGCATCACGCATGAAGGTTTGCAGCTTGCCAGCCGGGCAGGTCAGGCGCTCGATTAATCCGGCGGTCAGGTCTTGCGCCTCGCCCAAGTCGGGCGCATCGGTTTTCTTTGGTCTTGCCATCATTAACCCCTTAATTGCCGCTCCATGTAGCCACCGGTACATGTTTTCAAGTAGTCTTCCCAATGAAGAACCTTAAAATCCATGTAGCCACCATGTAGCCAAAATCCCCATATTTAGGCGAATATCAATCAACACTCATACTGTAATAACGTCCAGCGCTTATCTTTAAGTTGTTGATTTATATTGATTGTAGGGCATTAATCAACGAAGGGAAATAGTAAAAAGTCAGGATTGTGATTCCTGTTGTCGTGGGTTCGAGCCCCATCAGCCACCCCATATGAGTATTGAGAAGCCTGCCATTTAATTTATAGCAGGCTTTTTTTATAGCCTGTGCGATATAACGTAACGGCGAATGTAAACGCATTCTTTAAATCGAGCCCCGGGCTTTTCTGGCTCAGAGGGCGGCAATCGCGTCGCGCAGCCGTGCCACAAGGTCGGGAATCAGGCTGAGCCGCCCGCCTTCCTCCTCGATCACCCGTTCAAATGCAGTTTTTTTCAAGGCATGAAAATCGATGGCGTCCCGCGCACTCGCCGGCACCGTACTGGCGAGAATATCGAAAAGTCGATCGATGGCATGCAGGCGTCCCCACAGATAGTCGTTCTCGCGCGTCGCGCGGCTGAGAAAGCCGCCAAAGCCGCCAAAGGTTCCGCCCAGCAGTACCCTCGTCGCTTCTTGCGAGGTCAGACTGACTGCATCGTCCGGACTGATGCGATCGATCATGATCTCCACGATGGGTCCGGCATCCAGGGTCAGGGTGCCGGACGCAGGACGCACCAGGATGTCCCAATAGAAATAGCCCAGATAGGCAGTGAGAATGGCGCTGCGACAGCGTGACCCAAGATTGAGCACCAGCGACGATGACAGCACCGCGTCCGCATCGTCGATGCTGCGGGCCAGATCGCATTCAATGCCGAGTCGCTGGACCAGACTGGAGATATCGGCATCGCTGGGGCTTGCAGCGCCGTCGGCCTGCATTCGTCCCACATCCGCCTGGAACAGCGTACGACACGTGGCAATCACCTGATCGCTCAGGAAACCACCATCGTCGTAAATGGACAGTTCGTCTATGAGTTTGTGGATTTTGATCTTGAGCAGATCCAGATCTGCTGGTTGGGTTGAACAGAAGTCTTCTACGGGAAGGTTTCCATATAAATTATTGAGCTCGCTGAGCACGAAGTGCAGCCGTCTCTTTTTATAGACGACTCCGAAGTTGAGGACCATCATGGCGAACGTGGGCAGGTCGGCGTTTTCGCGCACGTCGTCCGGCATAAGATAGGAACTGGTGAGTATCGTCTGGTTCCTGGCCCATTGTTCGACCGCTTCCTGAACCCGGTGCGCCGGTTCGGAATCCTTGGCAAAGCGGCAGGCGCGGTTGATCAGACCGACCACGAAATCCAGCGCCTCCAGCACCAGAGAGCGCATCCAGGCGTTGTAGACGATCGCTGTGCCGGACAAGAGGCGCGTCGAGTTCAGGCGCCAACGCCGCACATCGTTGATCGTGAAATTGTTGCTGTCGCGGATGAGCCCCCCCGTGGCGCTCACAATCATTTCCTCAACCTGTGGTCTGGAATTGTCAATGGCTTCCTTCAGCCGCCCGGTCTGCTTGTTCTCGCGGCTAAGTTCCGCCAGTTCATTGTAGAGGGGGTCATTGCGCGGCAAGTCAGAGAGCGCTCCGCGCAAGGTCGCGAAAAACCCCGGCACACCACTGCTGGCAGCCGGTTTATCCATCTGGGAATGGGGGTCGATGTAAACGAGACGACGATCCACCTCGCGAAAAGCGCTGTGCGTGCGGATGGCCTCGATGGTCGCCCTGATCGGCTTGTTGTCGAGGATGCTGCCATCGACCAGCACCGCGTCCTCCGGTTTCTTGCCTTGTTCACGATATCCGCCGAAATTCCCCGTAAAAAAACGTGGGCGTGTTGGCCAGGGCCGGTGCAGGGATGCCAGCAGATCGTCCATTTCGCGTATCTGGGCCGGCGGGAAAGCACCCGGATAGGAGGCTGATGCACGGGCGGCGAAAGCAAGCGAGGGCAAACTGTCGAGATCGAAGTCGCTTTGGTGATAGCCTGTTCTGCGGTGCTCGTGGCTGAAATGCAGCAGGTGACGATGCTCGTTTTCATGTATCAACCGCGGATCGTGAATGGTGATCGATCGATCAAGACCTCTGAAATCGGTCACCGTGACCAGCAGATCCAGTCTGGTGTCTTCCGGCAGCAGGGATCCGCTGGAGGCAACCGGTTTTTCCATGGATTCCAGGCCATCCAGAACGAGGGTGGTGAAAACACGGCCATCAAGGGGCGGCTTGAACCAGCGCGAGCGAAGGAACACCGAAACCCGTTCCTGCATTTCGGCATCGACCTTGCCGATGAGCAGACCCTCACGACTGAGCCGTGCCAGCATGGGCCGCACGAAAGGCCAGAAAATCCATTTACTCCAGAGCCGCGCCCGGGCCTCGGGCGCAAGCAGCTTGAGTATGTCGGCTTGCGCCAGCCACATATTGGTCAGCGGCGCAAGACTAAGATCATGTGCCAGGGCTCTGGCGAGCACGATGCCGTTGATGCCGCCTGCTGACGATCCCGAGATGACGTCCACAATGACCCGCAGGGACAGATACTGCCCGATGGCCTCAAGACACTGGAGGTAGACGTCTCCGGTCGATCGCTCTGGTTCGTCCGGATAGCGGCTGTGAAATGAAGGGACAGCGCTGCCTTCGCCCTGCCGGTTCCGGTGATAGAGCTTCGATGCCCGGATCAGGTTCAGGATTTCCCGGTTGATGCCATGCTGGTAGATGGCGAGTGAGACGCCTCCGAAGAACACGATCGCTAGCCGAAGTTCTTTTTCTTTCATGGCAAACTCCCCCCTCCGCTCCACCGGAGAGTCGGTGATCATTTTATCCTTCATGCTGAAAATCAGCGTGAAAACATAAAAAAAGCCACCCGAAGGTGGCTGTTTTACGTCTGGCGGATCAACCGTGCAACCTGGTCGCCACTTCTGATACACGCTTGCCATAGGCTTTTGCGGTATCCAGATCGCCTTGAGGGATGTCTTCCGCAGGGCTGGTAGGGCCTACTTGAGCCATCAAGCCGGAGTTGGAGCCAATGCGGTTGATGGTGCCGTCATTCAATGATGGCTGACCGACCCAGATCATGCCTTGCTGCATCGCCAAAGTGATGAAGTATTGAATGGAGGACAGTTTGTCGCCGCTGGGGCTGGCAGAAATGGTGAAACCACCTGCGACTTTGTCTTTCCAGGCGCTCGTAAACCAACGCTTGGAGGTGACATCGGCAAATTTCTTGAACTGCCAGGAGACCATACCCATGTAGGTCGGAGAACCCATGATGATGGCATCTGCCGCATCGACATCGGCCCATTGCGCGTCGGTCAAATTGCCTTCTGCGTCAATAGCGATCAGTTGCGCACCTGCGCCTTCAGCCACAAATTGCGCCAAGCGCTGTGTATGGCCATAACCCGAGTGATAAACCACGACTGTTTTTGACATGTTAATTCCTATAGTGTCAGTTGAAAATATGTGCTTACTTACTTATTTGCTTCGCCTGGCATCCAGACTCCAGGCACCTGCGCCCCAGGCCGCCAGAGTCAGAAGACCGCCAACGATTCCGATATTTTTGAAAAACATCAGTTGTTGCATCATTTGCTGCGCTTCTGGCAGAGCCCAGAATTTATGAAAAAAGAAACTGGCGACCAATGTAAATGCGGCCAAAACCAAAGCGGCAATTCGGGTTTGAAAGCCAAAAATCAGCGCCAAGCCTCCGGCTATTTCGACCAAAATCGCCAGAGCTGCAGCCACGGTGGGCATGGGCATGCCCACTGAGGTGATATAGCCCACGGTGCCCGCGAACCCTGAGATTTTGGATAATCCAGCCGGCAAAAATACCACTGCCAAAAGCAGACGACCCACCAATGAATAAATAGATTGCAATTGAGTTTGCATAACCAATCCTTTTCTTTTAGATTAAAAAAACGCTGCCCATCATTTGATCAGCAACAACACACCAATCTGGCCATTACGTTAGACCAGATCAAAGACCAATACCTCTGCATCCACCGCGTCTGCGAGACTCACGGCGCTCTCCCCAACCAACTTCGCCGCATCGCCCGTCTCCAGCCGCTGGCCGTTGACACTGAGCTGACCGCGCACCAGGTGCACGTAACATTTGTGATCCGGTGCAAGCGCCAAACTGGCTGTGTCGCCGGCCCCCAGCAGTCCGGCATAGAGCGCTGCATCGGCATGTATCGTCACCGAACCGTCTGCCCCATTGGGTGAGGCAACCAGCTTCAATTTACCCTGTTTGCTGGCCGCAGCAAAGGTTTTTTGTTCATAACCGGGTGTGATTTCCTGCACATTGGGTTCGATCCAGATCTGCAATAAATGCGTTGTGTCGTTGGGGGCGTGATTGAATTCGCTGTGCTGCACACCTGTGCCTGCGCTCATGCGCTGCACATCACCAGGTGGAATCGACTCGATGTTGCCCATGCTGTCTTTGTGCGCCAACGAGCCGCTCAGCACGTAGGTCACAATTTCCATGTTGCGGTGACTGTGGGTGCCAAAACCTTTGCCGGCAGCAATCCAGTCTTCGTTAATCACGCGCAGATTGGCAAAACCCATGTTCTCTGGATCGTAATAACCAGCGAACGAGAACGAATGGTAGCTCTTGAGCCAGCCGTGGTCGGCATAGCCGCGTTCTTGTGATTTTCTTAAGGTGATCATGTGCTGCCTCCTGTTTTGGGATTGTTTGTCCTGTAGCTGTAATGTAGGACGAAGTGCGTGTCTTGCGGTGCAATGGTTTTGATGGCATCATTCAATTTATTTGAATGAAAAATAATATTCCATGCAAAATCCTCGCGATGTTTTGACCCCTGATGCATTGGAAATGCTGCAGCACATCGCCCAAAGCGGCAGCTTCGCGGCGGCGGCAAGGCACAGTGGCTTGGTACCCAGTGCTTTGACGTACCGTGTGCGGCAAATTGAAGATGCACTGGACGTGCTGCTGTTTGACCGCAGTTCGCGCAATGCTCGCCTCACACCCGCTGGCGCGGAGCTGCTGCGCGAAGGCGCTCGTCTGTTGCAGGATATCGACGCCATCGCCCACCGCGTCAAACGGGTGGCCACGGGCTGGGAGCCGCAACTGACCATTGCCGTAGACAGCATCATCTCGCAAGGCACAGTGATGGAGTTGTGCGAAGCCTTTTTCGCTTTGGCACCGCCAACCCGCGTCAAGATCAGAGATGAAGCGCTCTCGGGCACCCTGGAAGCTTTGACATCTGGCCAGGCCGATCTGGCCTTGGGTGTAGCAGTTGAGTCCAGCAACAATGCCGCTATTTTAAGCAAGCAACTCGGGGCGCAATGCTTTGTGTATGCCGTTGCACCACACCATCCACTCGCCAACGCGCCTGAACCACTGGACGATGCAACGCTGCTTCAGCACCGCGCCGTGGCGGTGGCCGACTCGGTGCAGCGCGGCGCTGGGCTGACCTTCGGGCTTCTCGGTGGGCAAGACGTTTTTACCGTGGCCAGCATGGGCGCCAAACTGGA
This sequence comes from Actinomycetota bacterium, assembly GCA_030650795.1. NCBI lineage: Bacteria > Bacillati > Actinomycetota > Actinomycetota bacterium. Next base: position 6,412 of record JAUSDJ010000028.1, on the reverse strand, counting down.
CGCTCATCTGCGCGGATTAGGCGGTGGTTTTTTGCCGGAAAGTATGGCTCGTCCCTACATTGATACCGGCCGACTGGTACTTAAAGCTGTTAATAGACCCGAGCGGGTGGTTCGTGTGGGCTATGCCTGGCGCGCGATCAGCGCCCCAGAGCAGGGGCGAGCGCTGCAGTGGTGGCTGGCGCAGCTGGAAAGCACGTCTACACGCGCAGCGCTGCTGCACCAGCACTAAAGCCTCTTCAAGCCAAACCGCATTGGGTGGTATTGGGGTATCGGTATAAGCCCCACCTCGCAATTTGCATTTATTTGTCAGATGCGCCCTGGCTGGGGGCATACTGTAGGCTCACCATTCCGTCAGGACAACTTTAGGAGAACTGGTCATGAAACGCAAACGAAGCTTGGACAAGACTCCCGCAACGTCTTTAACGCCCTTAACGTCCCCCTCCCCCGCAAACACTTCCCCGCCGAAACAAAAGCATTTTGCCGTCATTGGTGCCGGCATTTCCGGCATCGCCTGCGCCCGCACCTTGGTACAGGCGGGCCACCGGGTGACGGTTTTTGAGAAAAGCCACAACGCCGGCGGACGCATGAGCACCCGCAGCACGCCGTTTGGCGGTTTTGACCACGGCTCGCAATATTTCACCGTGCGCGATGCCCGCTTTGCCAGAGCTCTGGAAACGGCTCCCGGATTATGCAAAGCCTGGAGCGCCAACACCGTGCGCGTGCTGGACGAGCATGGCCGCGTGACCGCCGCTGGCTTGCCCGCCAGAGAAGCGCATTTTGTTGCCGCACCTGGCATGAATGCTTTGGTCCGCCACTGGGCAGAACCGCTGCAAGCGGCTTCCAGCATTGAACTCTCCACCCAAGTCAACCGCATCGAACGCGACGTGTTGAACACCAAACACTGGCAACTGCGCACCAGGGGCGAAGACGATTCGCAGCACGTCTACTCCGGCTTTGATTCTGTTTTACTGGCAATCCCTAGCGTGCAAGCGCATGCTTTGCTACAAAATTCAAAGCAATCTGAAAAACTGGCTGCGGCCATAGCCAAAGTCAAAGTCGCCCCCTGCTGGACGCTGATGGTCGCCTTCCCGCAGGCCGTACAGCCCACCATGACCCACATTGGCCCGCAGTGGAACGCAGCGCGCAGTTCGCACCACCGCATCGCCTGGCTAGCGCGCGAGTCGAGCAAACCAGGCCGCAGCACGATGGAACGCTGGACCGTACAGGCCAACCCCGCATGGTCAACCGAGCATCTCGAGGACGATGCCCCGCGTGTACAAGCCAAGCTGCTCAAAGCCTTTGCAGAAGTCACCGGCATCCGCGCCGAACCCGCCCACGTAGACGTGCATCGCTGGCGCTACGCCCAAACCACCAAGCCCGTCGGCAAGTCGCACCTGTGGGACGCCAAGGCAGGCATTGGCGTCTGCGGCGACTGGTGCCTGGGTCATCGCGTGGAAGACGGCTTCGTGTCCGGGCTGGAGCTGGCACTAGCCGTTGCTTAAAACGGAGCACACGTGGGGGCGCAATTTCCCGCTGAGCCGCCTCAAGGGAAATTAGCCCCCTCGGGGAGCAGCGCTGCACACGCAGTGGCAAGCGGGGCGACGACATATATCGGGCGCTTTGCCCCCTCCCCTACAGGCCCGCTCCATGCGGGCTCGCTGGTGGCTGCGCTGGCGAGCTGGCTGGACGCCAAATCGCACGGCGGCCGGTGGTTGGTGCGGATTGAAGACGTTGACACGCCGCGCTGTATCCCCGGCGCTGACCGCGTGATCCTGCAGCAGCTAAACAGTTTGGGGCTGGTACCCGATGCCCCTCCCGTCTACCAGTCTCAGCGTGGTCATCTGTACCAGCAAGCGCTGGATCAGCTCATCGCCGAGCACCTCGCCTACCCCTGCAACTGCTCCCGCAAAGAGATTGCAGAGGCGATTGCACTAACCGATCCACAGCCCAAAGAGCGTCATGGCGAACTGATTTACCCAGGGACGTGCCGCCATGGCATGCGTCATAAGTCAGAGACCTCAAATCCACCTGCTTGGCGATTTTTAACGACAGAAGATGTCAATACCCAGGTCGGCGATTTCGTCCTCAAGCGCGCTGACGGCCTGTGGGCTTACCAGCTCGCTGTAGTGGTGGACGATGCGCTGCAAGACATCACCCACGTCGTTCGCGGTGCAGACCTGGCTGACAACACCCCGCGGCAAATCGCCCTGCAGCGCGCGCTTGGCCTGCCCACCCCACAGTACCTGCACACGCCGCTGGTTCTGGCTGCAGACGGTGAGAAGCTGTCCAAGCAAAATGGCGCGCTGGCACTGGATACAGATGAGCCGTTGCAAGCGCTGAATGCGGCGGCGGCGGTGCTGGGCCTGCCGCCGCAGATTGGCAGCGTGGCGTCTGCGCTGTCGGCTTGGACACTTGGTTGGCAGCGGCTGCGCTGAGCTGCTCATGCAGTTCCCTACAATATCCCCTGTGATTGAATCTACCCCCCACCCCACACACACTGATGTCGCGCCAAACGCCACTGCATCCATCGCAGCCGATGTCGCGCTCGATAGCGCCTCCCCGCCCAAATTTCTCAAGACCATCAAAAGCTTCGTGCGCCGCGCGGGGCGCATCACCACGGGGCAGACCAAGGCGTTTGTGGATTTGGGGGATCAGTATCTTCTCCCCTTTCAGCCAAAAGCTATAGATTTTGCAGCATCCTGGCCAATAAATATGCCGGCTACCACTGAAAATGACACCTCAGGTGCAGGCAAAACAACACCTCCCGTCATATTTGAGATCGGTTTCGGCATGGGTGAGGCGACGGCGCATATTGCGACTTTGATGCCCCATACTCGTTTTTTGGCCTGCGAAGTGCATCAGCCGGGCGTGGGTGCGCTGCTCAAACGCATAGGTGACAGCCAGGCTACCGATCAGCCCATCAACAACATCCGCATCATCTCGCATGATGCCGTGGAGGTGATTGACCACATGCTGCCACCGGGCAGCCTGGACGGTGTGCACATCTTTTTCCCCGATCCCTGGCATAAAAAACGGCACAACAAACGGCGTTTGATCCAATCGCCCCTGATTGCCAAACTGGCAACGCGCCTGAAAGTGGGCGGTTACATCCACTGTGCGACCGACTGGCAACCGTATGCGGAGCAGATTTTGCAGGTGCTTAGCGCAGAGCCCTTGCTTAAAAACAAGGCAAACCCATTGGCCGATGCGGCTTTATCTGGCTACTCGCCCAAACCGTTCTACCGGCCACTGACCAAGTTTGAAAACCGGGGCATCAAGCTCGGCCATGGTGTGTGGGATGTGGTGTTTGAGCGGATCTGACCTGTCTGTAGACCTTGTTTTCGAGGACAGCACCCTCCTGGTGCTGAACAAACCCGGCGGTTTGCTGTCCGTCCCCGGCAAAGGTGCCGACAAACAAGACTGCCTGAGCGCGCGGGTGCAACGCATCTACCCTGAGGGCTTGATCGTGCATCGGCTGGACATGGCAACGTCCGGTCTGCTGCTGATGGCGCGAAGTGTGGCCATGCAGCGCAGCCTGGGCATGGCGTTTGCCAGCCGTGCCGTGCAAAAGCGCTACGTGGCCGTCGTAGCTGGGCGTGTGCAAGATACGCCGTCGCAAGCGCTGAAACAAGAATGGCAGCTCATTGACCTGCCCATCGCACCCGACTGGCCCAACCGCCCTGTTCAACAAATTGATCTGGAACACGGCAAACCCAGCCAAACCCGCTACCGTGTCCTTAGTTACGACACCGCCGCTGACACGACGCGCCTGGAACTCGCGCCCCTGACGGGCCGGACACACCAACTCCGCGTTCATCTGCAAGCACTGGGGCACCCGATTTTGGGCGATGCGCTGTATGCGAGCGAAGCCGTTGCAGCCACATCAAACCGCCTGCTGCTGCATGCCAGCGTGCTGACCTTTATTCATCCAGTCACGCATGAAGCCATGGCCATGAGCAGTGAAGTGCCGTTTTAGGATGATGTTGGCGCCATTTAAGACCATTTACACACTGTTGCGACATCGCGGACGCTGTAAGATGTTTGATGGCAAACAGGTGGATAATTTACGCTTCTGCCCTGCTTTCCCCATCATCCATCCATCATATTTAGGAGACCGTCATGAGCCGTGAAGTTGTAGTTGTCAGCGGTGTGCGCACTGCCATTGGAACCTTTGGCGGCAGCCTGAAAGACATCCCACCCACCGAGTTAGCGGCGCAAGTGGTGCGTGAGTCCCTCAAACGCGCCCAGGTGGACGGTGCGGATGTCGGCCATGTGGTGTTCGGCCATGTCGTCAACACCGAACCGAAAGACATGTACTTGTCGCGCGTCGCGGCCATCAACGGTGGTTGTGCCGAGGGCACGCCCGCCTTTAACGTCAACCGCCTCTGCGGCTCGGGCCTGCAAGCCATCATTTCGGCCAGTCAGTCGATTTTGCTGGGTGACGCAGACGTGGCGATTGGCGGCGGTGCGGAGAACATGAGCCGCGGTCCGTATGCGTCACTCACCTCCCGCTGGGGTGCTCGCATGGGCGATACCAAAATGATCGATATGGTGGTCGGCGCACTGCATGACCCCTTTCATACCATCCACATGGGTGTGACGGCTGAAAACATCGCCGCCAAGTGGGGCATCACCCGCGAGATGCAGGACGCCCTGGCGGTCGAGAGCCATAACCGCGCCCAGCGCGCCACCGAGGCCGGTTACTTCACCGAGCAAATCACCCCCATCATGCTGAAAAGCAAAAAAGGCGACGTGGCTTACGCCACTGACGAGCATTTTCGTTCCAACTGCACGATGGCCGACATGGCCAGGCTGAAGCCTGTGTTTATCAAGGAAAACGGCACCGTGACTGCTGGCAATGCCTCCGGCATCAACGATGCCGCAGCCGCGGTGGTGCTGATGGAAAAAAGCGTCGCCCAGGCACGCGGTTTGCAGCCGCTGGCACGCCTGGTGGCCTATGCCCACGCCGGTGTCGACCCGAAGTACATGGGTATCGGCCCGGTGCCCGCGACCCAAAAGGCCCTGAAAATGGCCGGCCTGACCGTCAACGACCTCGACGTGATTGAAGCCAACGAAGCCTTTGCGGCGCAAGCCTGCGCGGTGACCAAAGACCTGGGGCTCGACCCCGCCAAGGTCAACCCGAATGGTTCGGGCATTTCGCTGGGTCACCCGATTGGTGCGACCGGCGCGGTGATCACGGTCAAAGCCTTGTACGAACTCCAGCGCATCAAAGGCCGCTACGCCCTGGTGACCATGTGCATTGGGGGTGGACAAGGGATTGCGGCGATTTTTGAGCGCCTCTAAATTCAAGCGGCATCACCCGCGCGGGTGGTGCACGGCGTGAATTTTCTTCAAGCGCTCCCGTGCCACATGGGTGTAAATGGTGGTGGTTGAAATATCGGCATGCCCGAGCAGCAGTTGGACGGCGCGCAAATCTGCGCCATGGTTGAGCAGATGCGTTGCAAAGGCGTGCCGCAGGGTGTGCGGCGACAGCGGGGTGGTGATGTGGGCCGCAAGCGCGTGCTTTTTCACGATCATCCAGAACATCACCCGTGTCATGCCTGCACCCAGGTGGGTGACAAACAAATCCTGCGTTTGCCGGCCTGCCAAAATCTGCCCTCTGGCATGGGCTAGATAGCGCTCTATCCACTGCCGCGCCACCTCGCCGAAGGGCACCAGGCGCTCCTTGCTGCCTTTGCCCAATACGCGCAGCACACCCTCGTTCATGCTGACATTGAAAACCTTCAAGGTCACCAGTTCGCTGACCCGCAGCCCGCTGGCGTACATCAACTCCAGCATGGTGCGGTCGCGCAGGCCCAGATAAGTGTCGGTATCGGGAGCTTCCAGCAATGTCTCCACCTGAGCCTCGGTCATTGTTTTGGGAACGCGCAGGGCCTGCTTGGCGGCTTGCAGCTTCAGGGTGGGGTCGGCAGTGATGAACCGCTCGCGCAGCGCCCAGCGAAAGTAGCGTTTAAAAACCGTCAGCCGCCGATTCGCCGAGGTGGCTTTGGTGGCGCTGTGTCTGGCTGAGAAATAGGCGTTGAAGTCAGATTCTGCGCAATCGTCCAGACCTTGCGTTTGTTCACCCAGCCACTGCGCGTACTGCTCCAGGTCACGCCGGTAAGCTTCCAGCGTGTTCCTGGACAAGCCATCTTCGAGCCAAAGCGCGTCGATGAAGCTGTCTATGTGGTTGTGAGGGTGAATCGCAGGATGCTGGACATCCGTCTCAAGGCTCAATTGGTTTGTTTAAATTTGCTTAATCGAGTTTGAGTTTGGCCACATCCACCACTTTTTTGTAGACGGCAAACTCCTCTTTGATCTGCTCGGCAAACTGCTCAGGCGTATTGGCAACGATGAAAGAGCCGGTTTCCTCGATGCGTTTGCGCACAGCGGGATCTTCCAGCGCTTTGCG
>JAUSDJ010000027.1 GCA_030650795.1 Actinomycetota bacterium | reverse complement strand
GGGCTTGCTGCCAGGCATCGACTTCAGATTGCAAAAGTTCTCGACTGGCAATGCGCCGATCCAGGCATTGACGACTGAGAATTCCGATCTCGATCTCAGCCATGTTCAGCCAGCTCGCGTGCTTCGGGGTGTAGTGAAATTGCACGCGACGCAAAAGCTTCGCGGCCGCGCGGTTGCCAAGCACATCATCGAAGCACTTTCTGAAGTGCGTGTTCAGGTTATCGAGCACCAAGTGAATTCGTCGTGCCTTGGCGTATGCCCCAGTGAGCAACTCATCGATGAAGGCGACGAAGTCAATCTTTGCGCGACGCTCAGTGACCGAGACAATTCGTTGCCCCGCTTTGGGCTCGACGGCAACGAACAGATTGGTGGTGCCGTTGCGCACGTACTCGTAGTCCTGCTTGCTTGGGTTGTGCTGTGTCATGGGCAGCGGCTCGCGGCTGTGGCCAATAAGCTGCAGGCTCTTCTCGTCAATGCAAATGACCGGTTCTGCCTTGGATATGGGTCGCGCGTACAGTTCGAGCAGGGCGTACATGCGAGCACGGTATTCTTCGGTCAGCTCCCCGATGCACCACATCACTCTGCGCCAAGGCTTGAGATCGTTTTTTTGAGCATGCGCCGCACCGTTTCCCGACTCACGGATTGCATGCCCGGCTCTTGGCGAGCAGCTCGTTCGAGTTCGACCATGGTCCATCGCTGGTGTCCCTTGGGTGGGGTTGAGCAGGCCAATGCGATCACGCGCGCCTCGGCGTTGGTGTCGTACTGGCGCGGGCGTCCTGAACGCTCTACATCGAATACCGCCAACTCCACACCGCCTTGCAAATATGCCGCACGGGCGCGCCATACGGCTGTACGACCAATTCCCAACACCGCCATGATCTGGGCTTCGGGAATGTCCCGGTCCAGGCAAGACAGTACATGTGCACGATTGACCTCTCGCGCTTGGTGCAATCCCTTGCTGCGAATTCCTTCGATGACCGAGCGATCCTTCTCGCTCAACTTCAGTTCTGTCTGACGCATGACCACTCCCCTGTATGCCGGATGGCGATAGTTGAAGTGTAATCATGTTTCGTTATTTGCATGTCAATATACTAG